>JALHTS010000179.1 GCA_022865965.1 Ignavibacteriaceae bacterium | reverse complement strand
TTCGGAGTTATAGGAAGCCTTGACACTATTCGTATCGGACGGTAAAGGTACGTTCATATTCTTCATCCTTAATTGAAGTAATTCCATTAAAGGCAGCAATTTTTAAATTTAAGGTTAACTTGAGTAATTTATTTAATGGTGACCAATTGCGAAATAAAAATTGCTTTTTTGATCTCCGTGTAGTTCTTTGTGAAATTTTGATCAGTGCATTCGGAAATCCGCCACATTGATAGAAGTTTACATACCTAAAAGATGTAGTTCTTTTTTCATCCCTTTGATCGATTGGATTGCCTCAGGCATCTGTGTATTATAATATCGTTGATCAAATATCCATCTAATGATTAAATGAAAAAATAATAAAGTTCTTATTATTTCATTAAATAAGATTAATGTGATGGGAAGAAAACTTTAGTCCTAAAAATCAATTTTCCTGGATAACCAAAATAATGAGGCATTAAATGGAAGTACAAAAAGTGATAGTTGGCGAATTCGAAAATGAATTATATGCTGAAATTGAAAAAAAAGATCTTGAAGCTGCAGGAATTAAAGCAAACATATCTGAAGATGACACGGATATATTTATTTTATTCTCCAACGAGGACAAAGGCGTGCAACTGGTAATCCCAAGGGCACAAATAGAAAAGGCTAAGAAAATACTTGAGAAAAAATTTACTTAATAAATCATCATAGGACTAGAACCATGAACGCAAAAACAATTGGACTAATAATATTAGCAATCGGTCTGATAATGACTCTTTATAGTGGGTTTAATTATATAACTAAAGAAAAAGTTGTGGACCTTGGCAGTATTGAGATAACAAAGGATAAAGATCATACAGTAAACTGGTCACCTTTTATCGGTTTTGGAGTAATAGTAATCGGTGGGGTTGTTTTTTTTGCTGGCAAAAAGAAATAATAGTTGCTAAATTTAGGCTGTAGCGATTCACTCAACCAAAAGATGTAGACCCTTTTTCATTCTAATGACGGATTGAGTTTTAATTATTACTGGCTGATTATAAGCTTAAATAAGAATCAATAATTCTCTGAAATAAGCGCGTCTAGTTCAAGGAGTAAGAAATGAACATTCTAATGGTTTATCCAATGTATCCGGATACGTTCTGGAGTTTTAAACACGCTTTGAAGTTCGTATCAAAGAAAGCGAGTTTTCCGCCGTTAGGACTTTTAACAGTTGCGTCAATGCTGCCCAAAGATTGGAATAAAAAACTAATTGATATGAATGCGAATCAGTTGATGAACGATGATATTCTTTGGGCAGATGTTGTTTTTATAAGTGCGATGTCAATACAAAGTGGGTCTGCCAATGAAGTGATACAAAGATGTAAAAAGCTAAATGCAAAAATTGCAGCAGGCGGACCTTTATTTACCAGCAGTTCCGAACTTTATCAAAACATTGACTATCTGATTCTAAATGAAGCCGAAATTACTCTTCCGGAGTTTTTAAATGATCTGAGCGAAGGAAAGCCCAAGCACAAATACACTTCCGAAGATTGGGCGGATATTACAACCACGCCCCTGCCTCTTTGGGAACTTATCTCAATTAATAATTATACTTCAATGAATCTTCAGTATTCGCGCGGCTGTCCTTATGATTGTGACTTTTGCGATATAACGGTTCTTTACGGAAGAAAACCCCGCACAAAAACAAAAGAACAAGTGATAGACGAATTAGATGCACTATATTTTACCGGCTGGCGTGGACCTGTTTTCTTTGTTGATGATAACTTTATAGGCAATAAAGTAAAATTGAAAAAAGAAATACTTCCTGCTATTGCCGAATGGATGGATAGAAGAAAAAATCCGTTTTACCTGAACACAGAAGCATCAATAAATCTTGCCGATGACGATACATTGATGAATCAAATGACTAAAGCAGGATTTGAAGCTGTATTTATTGGTATCGAATCTCCGAACGAAATGAGTCTGATTGAATGTAATAAACCTATGAATACAAACCGTGATATGATTGCAAGTGTGAAGAGAATTCAGAAAGCGGGTTTGGAGGTACAGGGCGGATTTATAGTTGGGTTTGATAATGATCCTCCGACAATATTTGAAGAGCTTACAAACTTTATTCAGCAAAGCGGTATTGTAACTGCAATGGTTGGGTTACTTAATGCACCCAAAGGCACAAAGCTCGAGGAAAGATTGCAGAAAGAAGGTAGAATGCTGAAAGATTTTACAGGAAATAACACAGACTTTACAATTAATTTTATTCCTAAAATGGAGTCTGAAAAACTTCTTGATGGTTATAAATCTATCTTAAAAACAATATATTCGCCGAAGTATTATTACGAACGTGTTATGCTGTTTATGAAGGAATTTGAACCAAAGAAGAAAAAAGTATTTCACCTTAATCCAAACTATGTTCTTGCTTTATTCAGATCAATATTTAAACTGGGCGTAATTGGTGAGGAAAGAATTTATTACTGGAAATTATTTTTCTGGTCTTTATTCAGAAAACCGCAGCTATTTTCGCTTGCAATCCTTTTTACGATTTATGGATTTCATTTCAGAAGAATCTCCAACAGCGAATGTTAAAGCGCTGGGTAACTAGACCTGGTTAAGGATGTAGTTCCTTTTTCATCCCTTTGCTCTATTGTATTTAGTGTATAAATCTTCGTAATCTTACTAATCTTCATAATCTTCATAATCTTCGTAATCTTCGTAATCTTTGTTGAAAATTAAAAGGAAGAAAATTATGAGTAAGGGTCAAGACACTAAAAAGGGTTCAAAGAAAGAGCCAAAGAAAACCATGCAGGGAAAAAAGAATGCTAAAAGAGAAAAGAAAAACGAAAAGAAAGACCAGGGAATTCTGAATCAATAACTAATCTAAAAGATGTAGTTCTTTTTTCATCCTATTGACCGATTTAATGATGCACAACAATGATGTACATTTATAACGATCTAAATAACGAAAACCAATTATTAACATAGGAGATAATTTATTATGAACACAATGAAGTACAATTTTAAGATATGGGCATTACCATTGCTTCTCGGCTTTATTATTATAGCCGGTTGCGATGAAAGAGATGGAATCATTTATCCACCAGCTAACACTATTCCACCCACAGTAATTTCAACAAATCCAATTAATACAGCGATAGATGTACCCTTGAATCAGATAATTACAGCAACTTTTAGCAAAAAAATGGATGCTTCAACTATTACCACGGCTACATTTACACTAATGCAAGGGACAACATTTGTATCTGGTACAGTAGGTCTTGTTGATTCAATTGCAACTTATACACCGTCAAGTAATCTTACGTCTAATACAGTCTATACAGCTACAATCACAACCGGGGCTAAAGATCGTGAAGGCAATGCGCTGGTAAACAACTATGTTTGGCGCTTTACAACCGGTACGACCAGCAGCACTTATACAGTAACACTATCATCAAATCCCGTGGCAGGCGGAACTACAAGTGGAGGTGGTACATTTAATTCAGGTTCCTCAGTAACAGTAACTGCAACACCAAATTCCGGATATACGTTTACTAACTGGACAGAAGGCGGAAATGAAGTATCAACAAATGCAAATTATCAGTTTACCATAGTTGGAAACAGAACATTAGTAGCAAACTTTGCTTCACCAAGTTTAACTTACACAGTAACGCTTTCATCAAATCCCGTGGCAGGCGGAACTACAAGTGGAGGTGGTACATTTAATTCAGGTTCCTCAGTAACAGTAACCGCAACGCCAAATTCCGGATATACGTTTACTAATTGGACTGAAGGCGGAATTGAACTTACAACAAATGCAAATTATCAGTTTACCATAGTTGGAAACAGAGCATTAGTAGCAAACTTTGAAGTCGGCACTACCACGTATACAGTAACGCTGTCATCAAATCCGACGGCAGGTGGAACTACAAGCGGAGGCGGTACATTTAATTCAGGTTCCTCAGTAACAGTAACAGCAACAGCCAACTCTGGATATACATTTACTAACTGGATAGAGGATGGAACTGAAGTATCAACAGATTCAAGTTATACATTTATAATAACTGAAGACAGAACATTAGTTGCCAACTTTGTAGTACCAGTTTTAACTTACACAGTAACGCTGTCATCAAATCCCGTCGCAGGCGGAACTACAAGTGGAGGTGGTACATTTAATTCAGGTTCCTCAGTAACGGTAACCGCAACGCCAAATTCCGGATATACGTTTACTAACTGGACTGAAGGCGGAATTGAAGTATCAACAAATGCAAATTATCAGTTTACTTTAGTTGAAGACATAACTTTAGTAGCAAACTTTGATTTATCAGGTATAATAATAGATCTTGGATCCGCAGCAACTTTTGGAGGCATCGGAGGCACTGCTGGCATGACCAATCAGGGAATATTTACTGTTGTAAACGGCAATATTGGAACCACTGCCGCTTCTACATTAATAACCGGCTTTCATGATACTGGCGGTAATGTATATACAGAGACACCACTTAATGTGGGTGCAGTTAATGGTGTAATAAACTGTGCACCACCACCACCAGGAACAGCAGAAAAATTTGCTATAGCTCAACAAGCTTTACTTGATGCTACAACAGCATTCAACTACCTAGCTGGGCTTCCAGGCGGTTCTGATCCGGGTGCAGGTGAATTGGGTGGTTTAGTTTTAGCACCAGGCACTTATACCTCTGGAGCAGGAACATTTGATATAACTTCCGGCGACCTTACTTTAGATGCTCAGGGTGACCCGAATGCTATTTGGGTTTTTCAGATGGCATCATCATTAACAGTAGGGCTTGCCGGACAACCTCGCAGTATTATTCTTGTAAACGGGGCACAATCAAATAATATCTTTTGGCAGGTTGGCAGTGCTGCTACAATAAATGGAGCTGGCGGCGGTACTATGGAAGGTACTATAATCTCTTATTCAGGAGTTACTTTCTCTACTGCAGATGTTGTTACATTAACAACCTTAAATGGTAGAGCTTTAAGTCTTATTGGTTCGGTTACATTGGTAAACACTGTTATAAATGTACCTTAAGCCAAAGCTGGAATGTTTGAGGTGAGGAGTTACATTCTCCTCACCCCATATTTTCAAAATGAGGATACGATTAGAGAACAGACCTCTGATAAATCTAATGGTCTTGAGTTAAAGGATATTTCAATAAATAAAAAGGAAACATAAAATGAAAAAATTATTTACAACGCTTGCATTGATGCTGATTATTGGCATTGGTGTTTCTCAAGCACAAACAGTAACAGACAGCTGGGCTTTGGGGTTTGGTTTAAGTTATCCCAGGTTTTCATCAGTTAACATAAAGGGAACAGATTCTAACTACGGCGCATATCTTTCGATGCAGAGGAATTTTTCTGAGTATGTTGGATTAAGGTTGAAGTTAGGTTACTCTCATCTTGAAGGAGAATGGACTGATGCAGCTCTTGCCGTAAATGAGGAATCAACGAACCTTATGACAGGCGATATTGATTTGCTCTACTATTTTGTTCCATGCGAAAAGCTTTCACCTTATGCATTTGGAGGAGTTGGCATCAATCATAAAACGATAGATAACGGACAAACAGTATACCCGGATGATAACAAAGTCGGAGCTCATTTAAGTGTCGGTGCTGGTGTCGAATACAAAATAAATTCAAACTGGAATTTCGTTACAGAGTTTGGTTATCATGTTACAAACAATTCAGAACTTGACGGCACTATTGCCCCGACTGAAGTCAATGGCCTCGATTCTTATATAGCTCTGAGCGCCGGTATGAATTTCATTTTTGGTCACGGCGAGAAATCGGAACTTTGCGAGCCTTGTCAGGGAATAACTCAACCAAGGCAAGAAATGAAAGATATGACGGACTATAATAGAATTGAAGATATGATCGTTAAGCATATACCTAAGGAAGTTATTGTTGATAAATATATTTATGCAATATCAGAGGATAGATTAGTTCTGATTGGTGTAAATTTCGCGTTCGATAAATCGGACCTGTTACCTGAATCATATCCTGTACTTGATCAGGGTGTGAAGCTGTTAAAAGATCATCCGGAAGTGAATGTTGAGATCGAAGGATATACCGATTGGATAGGTACTGAAGAATACAACCAAACACTTTCAGAAGAAAGGTCTCAAACAATTAAAAATTATCTTGTTTCTAAAGGAATTGCGGAATCAAGACTTACAACTATTGGTTACGGAAAAGGAAATCCGGTTGCAAGCAATGAAACTGACGAAGGTAGAGCAATGAACAGAAGAATTGTGTTTAGAATTATTAAATAACAGCTTTTTAAGCAATGTGTTTAAGTCCTTGTTACTAAATGTTACAGGGACTTTTATTATTAATATAGTAATTATTTGAATTGTCAATAATATGATTTGAAAGAAAGATCAACTTATGAGTTGCCTAAAACTGACTGCAAAAAACAAAAAGTTCTCAACCATTAGGCTTAACTCTTTTATCGTCCTCTTGGCCGATTGATTAGTCAGGAGCATTGCACTAGCTTATTATAGTAGAAAAAGGTGATTTAATAGAAATCAATAACGCAAGCTTAGCTACAAATGAGAAAATATATTTTGAAATAGCACGTTTAATAATAAAGGGAATATCTCGTACGAAGTCTCATTAACAATAAAAAGAGGAAAAAATGAAAAAACTAATTTACTTGCTCGTATTACTTGGTTTGGTTGCAATGAGTCAACCGAATTAAGTAATTTGAGCTTGAACTGAATTAAAGGGTGTCTCCGGACACCCTTTTTGTTTTAAAGATTAACAAAACTGTGTTAAAACAAGGTGTCTGGATTACTTTCGGATATGTGCTATCCCTCAAATGTCTACGATAATCAAGTTGTTCTCATCCATTAGGATTAAGTCTTTTTTCATCCCTTTGCTCGATTGGTTTGACTTGCGCCATCTCGTATCTTGCTGTATGTTTGAAAAAAGCGAATTTATCGTTATTGTAAAAAAACATTGATTTAGGAACGATAATTTTAAGTTCGAAATAAATTGAAAATATAAAAGGAGTTATAGTTATGAAAAATTTTCTATTGTTCGGTATGGTTTTATTTTTGATGTTAATTGTTACAAAACCAATTGCAGCGCAGGATCGCGGCTTTGGGATGGGGCTTATTTTAGGAGAACCAACCGGGTTGAGCGCAAAACTCTGGACGTCAAAAATAAATGCTTTTGATTTCGGTCTTGGTGTAGGTCTTGGGGGTGATCGTATCAACTACAAAGGTGACTACGATAATACCGGCCGCATCCATTTTCATATGGATTATTTGTGGCACTCATTCAATGCAATCAGCTCAACCGAAAGATTTCCTCTATATTATGGAATCGGTGGCAGGTTTAACAGTGGTGGAGGATATGAAAGCTCAATTGGTGTAAGAGGAGTGTTCGGAATAGCATGGTTTCCCCGTGCAACTCCCATTGATGTATTTTTTGAGTTAGTACCAGTCTTTCAGGTTACCCCGCTTACCGGGCTGGGAATTGATGCCGGACTGGGTTTAAGATATTTCTTTCAATAAAAGAAAATAATTTTTGAAGTTTTTAATAAAAGGAGTTTAACAATGAAAAAAATAAAAAACATAATAGTGATTTCAGCTTTAGCCATGTCTGTTTTTGTTTTTGGTTGCAGTGCTAGTAACGCTGTTAAAGGAGGAGTTATTGGCGGAGTTAGCGGTGGTGTGGTTGGTGGAGTTATTGGTGATCAATTAGGTAATACTGCCTTGGGTGCGATAATAGGTGCAGCCGTTGGTGGTACCGCAGGAGTTTTGATTGGTAAGCATATGGATAAGCAAGCCGAAGAAATGGAAAAAGATATTGAAGGTGCAGAAATAGAAAGAGTTGGCGAGGGTATAAAAATTACTTTCGATTCCGGAATCTTATTTGCATTCGATTCTTCAACATTGCAGCCCCAGGCTAAAACTAATATTTACAAGCTTGCCGACATTCTTAAAAAGTATCCTGATTCAAATATCCTGGTAACAGGACATACCGATTCTGATGGTTCAGACCAATACAATCAGGATTTGTCTGAAAGAAGAGCTAAATCAGTTTCAGATTATGCAATGTTACAAGGGGTTAATTCTTCAAGACTATCTATTATCGGATTAGGTGAAACTGAACCTGTTGCATCAAACGATACAGACTATGGAAAGAGTCAGAACAGAAGAGTTGAAATTGCAATTTTCGCAAATGAAGATCTTAAAGCGGCTGCCGAAAGAGGCGAACTTTAATAAGTTTATGGATGGTGGGCAGTGGGCACAAAGCCGGTAAAGCGGAGTGCCCTTGATTTTTGAAAATCCCTTGGCGGTATTTTATATCTTTCATTCATTTCCTGTAGAAATGTCTAGCTCGCGAATCCCCCCAAGGACATAGTCCCTTTTTCATCTCTTTGCCCGATTGACAAAGCTAAGATCTCCATATTGTTTGTAGATGTAATTGAAGAACAATGCGAAGATAATGGTTCACGCTAATTAAAACTTATAAATATTATCGGAGTTTTGGTTGGAATAATACTCCCCCAAAAAAAATAGTACGAATCCAGTAACTCAAAAACAAAACACTTTTTTTAATAATTAAAATCGATATTAATCTTGAAACAAAGCATTAAAAATTCAACACTCAACCGGATTGCCTTCATTGGAAATTATTTGCCACGCCAATGTGGAATTGCCACCTTTACAACCGATTTGTGTGAAGCCATTGCTGAACAATACAAGAGTACAACGTGTATTGCATTACCTGTCAATGATGTAGTCGCCGGTTATTCTTATCCAACCCGGGTTCGATTTGAACTCACAGAGAAAGATATAGATTCTTATTTAAGAGCCTCCGATTTTTTAAACATTAATAATGTTGACCTTGTGTGTCTGCAATTCGAGTATGGAATATTTGGTGGAAAAGCAGGAAGCCACATCCTCGCACTCTTGCGCGGATTACGCATGCCAATCGTTACAACTTTGCACACAATATTAAAAAACCCTGACCCTGATCAGCGGCGGGTGTTGGAAGAAGTTGCAGCCTTATCAGACCGTTTGGTTGTTATGAGTGAGCGCGGTTCTGAATTTCTGCATGATGTTTATCAAGTACCAATGGAAAAAATCGATCTGATTCCACACGGCATCCCGGATGTACCATTTGTCGATCCAAGTTTTAATAAAGATTTATTTGGAGTAGAAGGTAAAATCGTTTTACTAAGTTTTGGCTTACTTTCCTCCAACAAAGGAATCGAAAATGTTATATCTGCGCTGCCCGACATAATTGCCCGTTATCCTGACATTGTTTATATCGTTGTTGGCGCAACACATCCTCATGTTATTCAACAGGAAGGTGAAACCTATCGATTGTCCTTGCAATGGCTTGCTCAACAGAATGGCGTGGAAAGTAATGTTATTTTTTACAACCGCTTTGTTAGTCTGGAAGAACTTGTTGAGTTTATAAGTGCTGCAGATATTTATATTACACCTTACCTCAATGAGGCTCAGACTACATCCGGAACTTTGGCTTATACATTAGGAGCCGGTAAAGCAGTTATTTCAACACCATATTGGTATGCACAGGAGGTTCTTTCTGATGGAAGGGGTGTGTTGGTTCCATTCCGTGATCCTGCAGCATTGGCTGAGCAGGTAATCAACTTATTGGAAAAAGAAGCCGAACGGCATGCAATGCGCAAACGCGCTTACAAATTTGGACGAGCTATGATCTGGTCTGAAGTGGCGAAACGTTATATGGAGAGTTTTAAACGTGCACGGGCAGAGCGTCGGCATTACATTCCTCCTAACTTTAGTGTTAAAGCATTGGATAAACATCCGTGGGAGTTACCCCTGATCAAACTAGATCATTTACATAACATGACTGACGATACCGGCATGTTTCAACACGCCCTTTTTACGGTGCCTAATTATTCTCATGGATATACCACCGATGACAATACCCGGGCTCTTTTGGTAAGTATTCTCTTAGACGAAATGGGTAGCAGCGAGAGTTTGGGATTAGCTTCCCGATATCTTGCCTTCCTCAGATTTGCATTCAACGATCAAACTAAACGTTTTCGAAATTTCATGGACTATCAACGCAATTGGTTAGAAAATTCCGGATCGGACGACAGTCATGGACGCGCACTTTTGGCGTTAGGAACTGTATTAAATCATTCTAATAAACCGGCACTCAACAGTATGGCCGGTTGGCTGTTTGAACAAACTTTACCCGGAATTCTCTTAACTACCAGCCCCCGCGCATGGGCATTTGCACTTATTGGTATTTATGAGTACTCACAAAAATTTGCCGGTGACCGCAGGGCGAGCAATGTGCGGAATGATTTGGCAGGACGACTTCTAACATTATATCAAAATAATCGTTCAGATGATTGGTGCTGGTATGAAAATGAACTTTCATATTGCAACGCTGCTCTTCCGCATGCATTACTTACATGCGGTAAATCAATTCCTAACAAAGAAATGATTGATGCCGGATTGGAGTCACTAAATTGGCTTGCTGATTTGCAGCGCTCTACTGCTGGCCATTTTGTCCCGATTGGATCAAACGGTTTTTATCAGAAGGGTGGAGAGCGGGCTCGTTTTGATCAACAGCCTGTTGAGGCTCAAGCGATGGTATCGGCTTGTCTCGAAGCATACCGGATTACAGCAGACAAACGCTGGCACAAAGAAGCGCGCCGTGCATTTGAGTGGTTTCTCGGACGTAACGATTTAAATCTTCCCATTTACGATCCTACAACCGGCGGCTGCCGGGACGGTTTGCATCCAGACCGTCCAAACGAGAATCAAGGCGCAGAATCTACTTTGGCTTTTCTTCAGTCTTTGCTGGAATTACGTCTGGCTGAACATACGCATTTATCAGTGGAGGCAGTAGTAAAATGAAAAATCAGCATGCAGACGCTTAATACCGACGAGATTTTAAACCATCTGTCGTAACGAAAAACCGATTAACAAAAGGAATATTCATGCACATTGCTATGCTCTCGCCCATTGCCTGGCGCACACCGCCGCGACATTATGGTCCGTGGGAAAGCATGGTATCTCTTTTGACCGAGGGGTTGGTGTTGCGAGGTCATCAAGTTACCCTTTTTGCGACCGGTGATTCTGAAACCAGCGGCAAACTTCATTCTGTTTGCGCGCGGGGCTATGAAGAAGATCAGTCTATTATTCCAAAAGTTTGGGAGTGCCTGCACATTTCAGAACTCTTTGAACATGCTGAAGAGTTTGATATTATCCATAATAATTTTGACTTTTTACCTTTGACATATACCGGTCTTATCACTACCCCGGTAGTTACTACCATCCACGGCTTTTCATCTCCTGGGATTCTGCCGGTTTATAAAAAATACAACGGCAAAGTGTTCTATGTTTCCATCAGCGATGCCGACCGTTCTCCAGAACTTGATTATATTAAAACCATTCATCATGGAATTGATTTAAACCAATTTGATTTTCAGCCTGAGCCGGATGAATATTTAATCTTTTTCGGGCGCATTCACCATGATAAAGGAACTAAAGAAGCGATTGAAATTGCTACGGCTTGTAACAAAAAGCTAATATTAGCAGGAATCATTCAGGATGAAGTCTACTATAAAAAGTACATTGTGCCCCACCTGGACAACAGCAATGTTGTTTATGCCGGAAGTGCCGGACCGGTTAAGCGCAACCAACTTCTTGGTAAAGCAACCGCGCTTCTTCATCCCATAAATTTCGAGGAGCCGTTTGGTCTTTCAGTTATAGAATCTATGGCTTGCGGTACTCCGGTAATCGCTTTTAACAAGGGAAGTATGCCCGAACTTATTGAAAATGGCAAGAACGGTTTTCTTGTAAATACAGTGGATGATGCAATAGAAGCTGTAGGACAAATAAAAAATATTGATCGGAAATATTGTCGTCGTTATATTGAACATCATTTCACGGTTGATCAAATGGTAGAGAAATATATTCAGGTCTATGGAATGATTCTTGAAAAGAGAAAAGGAAAGGAGTACCGAAAATGAATATGACTAATCAAGTTCCCATTATAAAACGTTACAATAAAAATCCTATACTCACAAAAAACGATGTACCCTATCCGGTAGCCACGGTCCATAATGCAGGGGTGGTTAAGAACAATGGTAAATACATAATGCTTTTTAGATCGCATCAATACAACGGACGCTCAATTATAGGTAGAGCTGATAGTGATGATGGTTTTTCATTTACGGTTCATCCCAAACCATTTCTTACACCTTCAACCGAAAGCATTTTTGCCGAATATGAAGAGTTTGGGGTTGAAGATCTCAGAATCTGTCCGGTAGAGAATGACTACCTGCTTACATATAGCGCATATTCCCGTCATGGTGTTCGGATTGCCCTTGCACACACCAGTGATTTTGAAAAAGTTGAACGTGTTGCTCTTATAACCCAGGCCGACCTTCGCAACGTCGTAATTTTTCCACAAAAGTTTGGTGGAAAATATGTGCGCCTTGACCGCCCGCATTCCGAAATATCCCCCTGGTCTATTTGGATTTCCTATTCCCCGGACCTGATTCACTGGGGTGATTCAAGAGTTATTATGAAACCCGTTCCGTATCATTGGGATGAAATGAAAATCGGGCCCGGCGCACCGCCCTTCAAAACCGATAAGGGCTGGCTGCATATTTACCACGGAGTTTTTAAGACAATGGCTGGTGCAGTATATCGCCTTGGTGTTGCCCTGCACGATCTAAATGATCCGGCGAAAATTATTGGAGTTTCAGATAAATGGATATTACAGCCAGAAGATACCTGGGAAATAACCGGTTATGTACCTAATGTTGTTTTTACCTGTGGAGCTGTTCCCGAAGACGATGGTACGGTAAAAATATATTGGGGCGGTGCTGATACAGTAATGTGCTGCGGCACAGCAGTGATTGACGACTTAGTCCAACTTTGTCTGTCAGATTCAAGGACGCCGTTGTAACCGGACACCAAATATCATAACCGTATTTTTAAATCAAGAATTCCCTAATTAAATTTCATTAAATTATATAATCATATTTTCGAGAATAGAGTTGGAATAAAAATTGATACCGAAGTGCAAACAGTTGACATAAAGCCTAAAATAAAAACCAATTTAATAAGACTGAGATATGGACGATAAAAAAGATAGAAAACCGCAAGTTAGAAGGAAAAAAACGAAAATCCAGCGGGACACTTCCCGCGTTATAACCCGCATTCATTTTCCGGAAGATAGGTCCCGTATTTCCAAAATTATTGATAGAGTTTTGAATCTCACTGAAAACGAAGCCGGTGAATTGATGGAAAAAATAAATCTTGATTTTTCCGATCGGCACAAGGATATAAGGCATATATTGGAACGTCACTTTGATCAGGTATTAGATTATCTACCGCACACCGAACCGTTAAGTGAAACAAAAAAATTGCTGATAGGCGCTTATTTTACTTTAGAATACTCTGTTGAATCTGCGGCGCTGTTCAACCCCTCTATTGTACCACATCCGGATCAGACTAATGTCCCTGGTGGCAGCCTTCGTTTTATCATGAGCCTTCGCTCAATAGGGGAGGGTCATATTTCATCTATTAGCTTCCGTAGCGGGATTATTGAAAACAATAATTCGTTTACTTTTGATCCCGTAAGCGAATTTGTCGAAACCCCCGCTATCCAGCATGACCCTATATATAATCGCCACCTATTTCAGCTCAAGCTGATTGAATTGAATGCATATAACGAAACTAGCAGCCGTGTATTCGAACAATTGCCGGATGAATTTACTTACAATGATTTAAATAAAAGCATTGGAGCCCTTCTCTCAAATACCGATTTTGAATGCAATGACGAAGCAATCGAAATAATATGCTGGCTTGCGGATTCCAATTATAAAATAAAATTCCACACCGATCACAGAATTTCTGAACGTGTGATATTTCCTGTTTCGAAAAATGAAAGCAGGGGTATAGAAGACGCAAGGTTTGTCCAGTTTTTTCATGATAACGGCGAAGTTACCTACTACGCAACCTACACTGCTTACAATGGGTTTACTGTTCTTCCGCAGTTGATAGAGACAAAAGATTTTATAACTTTTAATATTATTACTTTGAACGGCAAAGCGGTTCACAACAAGGGCATGGCACTTTTTCCGCGTATGATTAATGGTAAGTATGTTATGCTCTCTCGTCAGGACGGCGAGAACAACCGTATAATGTTTTCCGATCATCTACATTTTTGGCAGGAGTCTAAAATCATCCAGGAGCCAGAACTGCCCTGGGAATTTGTTCAAATAGGAAACTGCGGTTCACCGCTTGAAACCAGCGAAGGCTGGCTGGTACTTACCCATGGTGTGGGTCCCATGAGGCAGTATTCCATCGGCGCCATGCTTCTCGATCTTGAAAATCCGGCAAAAATAATTGCCCGCTTGAAAGAGCCGCTAATTACACCACAAGAGGAAGAGCGAGAGGGTTACGTACCCAATGTGGTTTATACCTGTGGAGCACTCATACATAATAACAAGTTGGTTATTCCTTATGCAATGTCTGATATTATGTCCGGTTTAGCAACCGTTGAAGTGAGTGAATTGATTAGCTGCATGCATCCGCTGACTAACTAATTTTGGTGAATTATACTAAAAGGCTTACGTGAGAGTTACTTCGCAGGATGCTTGAGTGGCTTGAACAACACAAAATGTAATAAAAATAATTATTACTTTAACACGGTCAATCAATTTTAATCAAAAGGAGTACATAAAATGAGCAAAGGACTGAACACTAAAAAAGGCGAGAAGAAAAAAGCGCTGAAAACAAAGCAGGAAAAGAAGGCGGCTAAAAGAGAAAAGAAAAATGAAAAAGGCAGCGGGAGCATCAGCCCAAAACTAAGTTAGCACTTTGGGTATTAGTTCCGCTCTAAACAAAAATTGCTTCTTAATTGACCGGGCGATACCCTATGATATTAACCGGACCATTTTTATTTGATGGCAAATAAAAACCCTCACCATTGTATGATGAGGGTAATAAGAAATTTGTTAACGTGTTTGTTTAAAAACGGTTGTCAAGCATTGTTTTGTTGTAATACCATTGAACCTCAACCCATGCCGGATTATTTGGTGTGCCGCCTCCAAAATTAACAATTTTAAGTTTTGAATAATTTCCGTCATGGTCGTAAAGAAATACATAGTTGGCTTCTCTATCACCAATGTTATCAGTCCAGGTACCGGTATTTCTTA
>JALHTS010000178.1 GCA_022865965.1 Ignavibacteriaceae bacterium | reverse complement strand
TTGTTGCGATTTTACTTAATCTTTCTGGTCTTTCCTCAACCCAATGTTTTGCAACATCAAAATTCAATAATACACCACTTAAAAAATTATCAGCAGGAGTTTTCGCAAAAATTCCTCCACCGGAAAAATTAATACGGATTAAAAATCTTGTATACAATCTTATTGAATTTAATGATGCATTAAATTGAACCGGTGATATAACAAAAGATTGGACTTTTATTCCTCTGGCAATTCCATACTCACCAAAAGTAATCAGGTCTTCATTGAAAACAGAACTAAAATATTCTTCATTAGTATTGTATCTAAACGAAGGGAAATCACCTTCTTTAATTATTTCAGGAATTGGCAAAATTTGTCCTGATATTTCTTTATAACCGGTTGAGAGAATTTCAAAAGTTGTCCCAAATTCATTCGGTACGCCTACATTAATGATATTTTTTTCTAATAACGGTGCACCAAAATTGAATTCACTCAGATTAGTTCCACCGGAAAAAGAAATCCTGCGGAATTCTTTACTATTGAAGGTTACGATTGAAGTATCAGAATAATCAGGAGTGTACTCAAAAATTAATGCTGAAGCATCTGAGGAGATAATTCTAATATCGTTTTGCGGGAAAACAAGAAGAGATATTAGAAGAAATAATACAGAGATTTTGCCGTACATAAAGTTTACAGTTTACTTATTAAAAACTAATTATCTGAAGAATAATAATAAAAAACAGTTTCGTAGCAAAAATCTCTAAAATATTTCTCCTATTTTTGAAGCAATTTAGGTACTTTTAGGTTAATTAGTCAAGCCCATTATATAAGTGTATATTTTTAAGTTCTGTGATCAGAGATACTAAATCAATATGCTTGAACGGCTAAACAGACTTGTCATAAATAACCTTTTTATCAGAATCAATCAATACTAATTTTCGTTTATATAAATCAAGAAAATTTAGGGCATTTATCATATAATTTTCAAAAAACTCACTTGACTTTATAAACCTAGAACATCTTTATTATTTCTCATAGCTTGAATGCAAAATTGAATATGCTCGTCCAGATTTACTCCCAGGGCTTCTGCTCCTTTTATAAT
Source organism: Ignavibacteriaceae bacterium (assembly GCA_022865965.1). GTDB lineage: Bacteria > Bacteroidota > Ignavibacteria > Ignavibacteriales > Ignavibacteriaceae > JAGXRK01. The sequence goes on along the minus strand of JALHTS010000178.1, from coordinate 734 downwards.
ATCATCTCTGCTGACTGCTTTAGCAAATGCTTTGTCTTTCATTTTTTTCTTAACAGATTTTACTTCAACTTCATCAATACTTTTAGATGGGCGAACATAAGTAACTGCGGTTAAAAAACCAGCAAGCTCATCACAAGCAAACAAAGTTTTTTGAAGAATAGTTTCCCTTTTAACTCCCGTATAATCTGCGTGTGAAAGAATAGTTTGAATAAAGTCTTCAGGAAATCCTCTGTCCTTCAGAATTTCTGCTCCTTTGAAAGGATGCTCTTCCGCAGTCGGATACATTTCATAATCAAAATCATGAAGAAGGGCTGCATTACTCCAGTACTCAACATCTTCGTTAAATTTTTCCGCATAAGCACGAACACAGGATTCAACTGCATAAGCATGCTTAAGCAAGCTTTCACTTTTTGTGTATTGCTTTAATAAATTATTGCAATATTCTCTTTCTCTTTCTTTCATTTTATTTCTCTCCTGATTGTGAATTAAAACCCGGACAAATATCTGCAAGAACACATTCCAAACATTTGGGTCTTCTTGCTATGCATATTTTTCTTCCGTGGGTCGCAAGCCAGTGTGATGAACTGATCCAATCTTCTTCGGGTAATAGCTCTTTTAATTTCATTTCAATTTTAATAGGATCTTTTGTTTTAACAAAGCCAAAAATATTTGATAATCTTATTACATGAGTATCCACAGCAATTGATGGAATTCCAAAAGCATTACCGGCAACA
>JALHTS010000177.1 GCA_022865965.1 Ignavibacteriaceae bacterium | reverse complement strand
TTTATTACTCTTTCTCTTAATCTTACTCTATTAAATATGTATCGCTTCGCCATAAGCTTGTGCAGCGGCTTCCATAATTGACTCAGATAAAGTCGGGTGCGCGTGAACTGTTTTGATTATTGAATGACCTGTAGCTTCCATCGCACGGGCTATCACAACTTCTGCAATAAGTTCTGTTGCTTCAGAACCAATTATGTGACCGCCAAGCAGTTCACCATATTTAGCATCAAAAATAAGTTTAACGAATCCTTCCCTTTCGCCAACAGCAAATGCTTTTCCGCTTGCCATAAATGGAAACTTACCAATCTTGAGTTCATAGCCAAGTTCTTTAGCCTTCTTTTCTGTAAGTCCAACACTTGCAACTTGAGGTTGACAGTAAGTGCATCCCGGAACATTTTCATAATCAACAGGTGGATTTTTAATTCCTTTGATTTGTTCAACACAATGAATGCCTTCAGCAGAAGCGACGTGTGCTAACCAGGGTGGACCAATCACATCACCAATTGCATATATACCGGGAATGTTTGTCTCGTATGTTTCTTTATTAACTTTAATATGATTTTTAAACAATTCAATTCTTAATTCCTCAAGACCAAATCCTTCAACATTTCCGATAACACCAATTGCACTAAGAACTTTATCAGCCGTTAATTCTTTCTTGTCTCCATTTTGATTTATTATAACTTTTACTTTCTTTCCTTTTACTTCTGCTTTTTCAACAGTCGTCTTAGTATAGATTTCAATTCCACGTTTCTTAAAACTCTTCTCAAGAGTTTGAGAAACTTCAATATCTTCTATCGGAAGAATATGATCCATCATTTCAATTACAGTAACCTTTGTTCCGAGAACTGCATAAAAGTATGCAAACTCAATTCCAATTGCTCCAGCTCCAACTATGATAAGTTCTTTTGGCTGTTCGGAAAGATTCATCGCTTCCTTGCTAGTGATAATATTCTTATAATTAACTGGAATGTTTGAAATTGACTTCGGTCTTGCTCCTGTTGCGACTATAATTTTATCTGCCGTAATTGAATCTGTTTTTTTACTTTCATTATCATAAATATCAATTTGGGTTTTTGATGATAGTTTACCAAATCCTTTTATCCTATCAACTTTATTTTTCTTAACTAAAAGTTCAACGTTCTTTGTTATCCTATCAGAAATATTCCGGCTTCTTTTGATAATTTCATTAAAGTTAAAGCTTAAATCTTTTGCATAGATTCCGAACTCTTTTCCATAATTCAGAATAGTATCATATATTTCAGCATTTTTAAGAAGTGATTTTGTAGGAATACAACCCCAATTCAGGCAAATTCCACCTAATTTATCCATATCAATTACTACTGTTTTGAATCCTAACTGACTGGCACGAATAGCAGCTACATAACCACCGGGACCACCACCTAAAATTGCGATTTCGTAGTGTTTTAACATTTTTTCAATCCTAATCCTAGTTATTGGGTTAGCAAATATAGACCCTCATTTTATAAAATAAAACTGTCAAAAACTAATTTATGACCAATAGGTCATTTATAAGATACCGACATCCTGATTTTAAAAATTACAAATCGAAACCTTGCTAGAACTCCTTAATCTTACGCTACAATATTTGGATTATTTTTTGAGAAAATGGATAAAATTAAATGAATATTTTGGGTTATTTAGCTGCAATACTAATGAGAGTTTCTGAAGGACTTTATAAGTGGTTGTGGTTCAATTTAAACCGTTCTGGTGCTGGTATCTGCAGGTATAACAGATGGCATCAGGTAAAGTTTTCTGTTGAAAAAAATGAATTAGTTGAAGCTTGACGCCTACAGTCTTAGGCTAAGATATTAAGAAAAACAAAATGAATTAAAACATCACACCCCTTGAATTCAAATTGATTAACGAAAATAAGGGGTGTGCTATAAATTTAATACCTTACTGCCTGCCCTTTTACAGGCATTGAAGTATGCATCATAACAATTCCCCACTGGTCATCCTCTTTATTCATAACACCGGTTGTTCTTATATTTTCAAGAGTATATTGATCATCACCCGATTTTACAAACCAATTTACGCGCATATAAAACCAGCCGCTTAGTCCGGTAGGACACATCTTTACAACTTTATCTCTTACCGAAAGTTTAACTTCATCAACTGATTCATAAAAGCGTTGTTGCTCCTGAAGTAAAGATTCTCGTTCAACCCAAAGTTCTTTTTCATCTGTCCCCAGAATAATTATATCGGACTTAGGTGAAAAACAATTTCTGAGCAGATCAATATTTTGTGTTTCATGGGCAGTTTGATAGTTCTCCAGAACACTCAGAACCTCATTGCGCGCTGTGGTCATATCGATGTTATCATCAGTGCCGCAGGAAGTAATTAATAGAGAAGAAATAACAATAGTAATGAATGATAATCCTCTCATTGCGTTCTCCTTTCAAATTAATTGTAGAAGATCAGATGAGAAAACAACTTAAATTTTTGTGCTGTTATCCATATCTAAATGAAAAAACTATTGAAATATATAAAAAAATCGACCATAGTCAATCTTGCTTGCTATCAATTAACTGTTTGTAATGAGTAATACTTTGTATTTCTCATTTATTGGAATTTAAATTTATTTATTTCTTTCAAATGAAAATTTGTGTCATTTTTAATGGAAATATTGGACAAATAATCAACATTTCTTAAATGGCAAACAAGTTGATATTTATAAATATCAATTATTTAATACTATGAACGAAGACTATTTTAAGCCAAAATATCCAATTAGAAATGCTGCGAAATTACTTGGTATTTCTGTTCACACTTTAAGAATGTATGAACGCGAAGGTTTGATACTTCCATATCAGAAAGATACCGGACATAGACTTTATTCTGATTCCGATATCGACCGTCTGCAGTGT
>JALHTS010000176.1 GCA_022865965.1 Ignavibacteriaceae bacterium | reverse complement strand
TGACGTAATAATACCTTCGACACTGTCAATGCTTGCATCAAATTTATTTTGTGAGTAAAAAGCTGTAAATGAAAGATCATCGAATAGAATAGTTGCTGCACCTCCGCGCAAAAAACTTACTTCTGTTGAACTTGTGTATGGACGAACACCTCGTGCATTTTTCTTTGTTGGATAAATTGCGTCTGTACTTTTAGAAATTGCATACGGACTCCACAAAGCAAGTCCTTGTCCGAATTCTAGCAAATAATCGCCAAGTGCAAATGCCCTCACTATTCCAATATCCTTAACAAAAAGATGATAGGAAACAAAATCAGCATAAGAAGTTTCTCCCGGGTCTTTATCAGTTAAAATTCCAAACTGATAATTATTCCCTTGTCTTACTAAAAGCCTGTTATAGGATTTAATTTTTGATCCGGCATATTTATCATCAATAAAACCTTTTCTTGTTTGTAAATCGTTAATAACTCTGTTTCTTAAATTGAAACGAAGATTTTTTAGTGCTGGAGCGGGAATTTCATCCGGAGGTTTTTCGGTAATTATCTGTAAAGGTTTTTCTATAACAGTAATAAAAGGTAAAATATTATTGATTATATCTTTTGACAGTTCTTTGATTGCAAACAATTCCTGAACTGAAAAAAAAGTGCCGAATTTATTACGATGATCAATAATTAAATTTGCTGCATAAACATCAATAAAAGGGAGACGTAACAGTTCTATCAGATCAGCGGTATTTATATCTATCGGATTATTTATCAAATATTCAAATCGATCAAACAATTCTGAATTATCGCTTTCCTCACTGGCTTCTTCAATCAATTCTTCGAGAACATCCTCTGTATTAAGAAAAGTGGTGTCTGTTTGAGCAAAAGACAGATCAACAAAAATAAAAACTACAATCGCCGTTGAAACAATAAATATTTTCAAATCAGTTTAACCCCAGATATTTTTTAATCATTTTAGTTCTACTCATATCTTTGCCAAAACTTATTATTATTCCTGCCTGATGAGTTAATCCAAGATCATGATGAGAGAAAAAAGCATAATCAAGACTGAATATTGAAAAATTAATTCCAACGCCGGCAGAATAACGGGATGGTTGATTAGAGAAACCTGTTCTTAGTGAGAGATATTCTATTATTTCGTAATCTACCCCAAATTGAATTGAAGGATTATATCTTATATCTTTTTCAACAGCAAAATTGATTGAAAGCATATTTAGTAAATCATAACTAGCACCTAAATTAATAACAGTAGGTATCTGGTCATCCACATTTGCTAATGATGCCCTGTTGATATTATGAACGACAAATCCCAATCGTAAATCATTTGTAATGTAGGTGAGTCCACCTAAATCAAGATAAAATACTCCTTGGTTTCCATAATTCTGAATTGAATAGGTATGATAATTAAAAGCTAAGCCGCCAAAAAACTTGTTTTGATAATTATAGGAATAACCCAATTTTAATTTTGACTCGCTGAATAACTCAAATCCGTAAGTCATACCACCCAAAGCAAAAGCCCCGAAGGAAGTAGGTTCAAGATACGCCATATATCCGTTAGCCATTTCCGATATACCAAATGGGGCAGGGGAGTAGTAAACACCAATTTCCCGCCAGTTAATTTGTGAAAGACCTGCAGGATTGTTAAAAACAGAAAAAACATCATTGCTTAAAGCAACATCGGAGTTTGACAGTGCAATCTGTTTTGCACCTGGATTATATTGTGCGCTAACAGTGAAGTGAAATTGTAAGATTATGATAAAAGCAAAAAATAAGATTTTCATAGTAAATAAAAGTTTGTTGTCCGATTATATCTAAATTCATATATTAAAACAACAAAAAGAATAAAAGTATTTAAATGAATAAAATATTTTTGATTATAGCGTTGCTATCTACAGTTAGTTTAGCTCAGGAGTTAAACTGTAAAGTAACAGTCAACTATGAGGGTTTACCCGTAAATAATCGTGAGCTTCTTGTCGGATTTGCAAATACTGTAGAAGCTTATATGAATACGACTCAATTTACAAGTTCTGCCTGGGGTCAGAAAATAGACTGTTCAATTAATATTTTTTTCACAAGTGTCAGCGGTGATGTTGATTACTCTGCTCAAGTTGTTGTAGTTAGTACGCGACCGGTTTTAGATTCTGAACGTCAATCTCCTATTTTAACCATTAACGATCCGACCTGGTCATTTCGGTATGAAAAAAATCAAGCGCTTTATTCTCAGGCTTCTTTTGATCCGTTAACAGGATTTTTAGATTTTTATGCAAACTTGATAATTGGTTTTGATACAGAAACATTTGAACAATTGGGAGGAAATCCATTTTTCAGAAAAGCTTTTGATATAGTTAATCTT
>JALHTS010000175.1 GCA_022865965.1 Ignavibacteriaceae bacterium | reverse complement strand
GCGGAGTAAGTAATCTCTCCTTTTCTTTCCGTGGTAATGATGTTGTTCGTGAAGCAATGCATTCGGCTTTTTTGTTTCATGCCATAAAAGCCGGGATGGATATGGGAATTGTTAATGCCGGTCAGCTTGAAGTTTATGAAGAAATTCCCAAAGACTTTCTTGAGAAAGTTGAAGATGTAATTTCCAATCGTAACCCGGATGCAACTGAAAGATTAATTGAGTTCGCTGAAACAATTAAGAAAAAAGATACGTCCGCCAGAGGCGGAGAAGAAAAGAAAGAAGATTGGCGCAATGATCCGGTTGAAGATAGATTAAAACACGCGCTAATAAAAGGAATAGTTGATTACATTGACCAGGATGTTGAAGAAGCAAGATTAAAATATTCTCAGCCTATTGAAGTAATTGAAGGACCCTTGATGTCGGGAATGAATGTGGTGGGTGATCTGTTCAGTGCAGGAAAAATGTTCTTGCCTCAGGTTGTAAAAAGTGCGCGAGTGATGAAAAAAGCTGTGGCGATACTAATTCCTTATATCGAAGCAGAGAAAGAAAAAAATAAAAGTTACAGTAAACAAGGAAAAGTATTGTTGGCAACCGTAAAAGGCGACGTTCATGATATCGGTAAGAATATTGTTGGAGTTGTACTGGGCTGCAATAATTATAATATAGTTGATCTAGGTGTAATGATTCATACGGAAAAAATTCTGCAAGCGGCTATTGATCAAAAAGTTGATGTGATTGGTTTGAGCGGACTCATTACTCCGTCTCTTGATGAAATGGTTCAGGTTGCAGAAGAAATGGAACGAAGAGGAATGAATCTTCCTTTACTTATCGGTGGTGCGACTACCTCACGAATTCACACTGCTGTAAAGATTGCACCAAACTACAGCGGAGCAGTTATTCACGTGCTCGATGCTTCTCGCAGTGTTCCGGTTGTTTCTAATCTTCTTAATGAAAATGAAGAGGAAAGAAAAAAATACATTCAATCATTTAAAGATGAGTATACACAACTGAGTGAAGATTATGCTAAGCGCAAATCCGAAAAGAATTTTATTTCTATAGAGCATGCAAGAGAAAACAGATTAAAGATTGACTGGAAGAGAACAAAAATTAATAAACCAAACAAGTCCGGTTTAATAGTTCTAAATGATTTTTCTCTTTCAACACTTCGCAATTACATTGATTGGACTCCATTCTTTATAACCTGGGAACTTAAGGGAAAATATCCGTCAATCTTTGATGATAAAAATGTTGGTTCCGAAGCAAAAAAACTTTTTGATGATGCAAACAAACTATTAGATAAAATTATTAATGAAAAACTTCTTGCCGCAAACGGAGTTATTGGATTATTTCCAGCTAACTCTATTGGAGTTGACGATATCGAAGTTTATACAGATGAAACAAGAAGTGGAGTTAAACGCGTTCTTCACACTCTAAGACAGCAAATAAAAAAATCACAAGAGGAACCAAATATTGCTCTTGCAGATTTCATCGCGCCAAAAGAAACAGGAATAGAAGATTACATCGGTATGTTTGCCGTTACAGCAGGCATCGGTATCGAAAAACTTGTTGAGAAATTTGAAAAAGATCATGACGATTATAATAGCATAATGGTTAAAGCAATTGCAGATAGACTTGCAGAAGCCTTTGCCGAACATCTTCATGAATTAGTCAGAAAAGAATATTGGGGCTATGCAGCAGATGAAAAATTTTCTAATGAGGAATTAGTTAAAGAAAAGTATGCTGGCATTCGTCCAGCGCCCGGTTATCCCGCTCAACCCGACCACACCGAAAAACCCATTGTCTTCTCATTGCTAAATGCAGAAAAGAATACGGGTATCAAACTGACAGAAAGTATGGCAATGTATCCAGCCGCAAGTGTAAGCGGATTATATCTCTCTCATCCCAAGGCAAAGTATTTTAATGTTGGTAAAATAGAAAAAGACCAGGTGCTTGATTACCATAGACGCAAGGGAATGAGTGTTGACGAAATTGAAAAATGGTTAAGCCCAATATTGAATTACTAAATTATTATTGAGAAAGTATCTTTTTCGTTTGGTGAAATCATAGCCAAGGTCTAATTTTACCGTTCAAATTGTTCAATTTAAAAATATTGTAGCGGAGAACTTCAAATGACAGAGAATACTCCTGTTAAAAAAACCGGTATATCGACTTTTTCAAAAAATTACTGGGTTGTAATTGTAATGGAATTTTTTGAACGAGGTTCCTACTACGGAATGATGAGTATTCTGTCGGTTTACATGACAGACCAGCTCAACTTTACAAAGGAAAGCGTTGGTCTCATTAAAGGTACTATTCAGCCGCTGCTTTATATTCTTCCCATTCTGTCCGGGGCAATTGGTGACAGGTTTGGTTATAAAAGAACTTTGATCTTCGCATTTATATTTTTAGGATT
>JALHTS010000174.1 GCA_022865965.1 Ignavibacteriaceae bacterium | reverse complement strand
TCGTTCCAGCAAATAAGCATTATAACTTCTTCCGTTATCCATATAACCCTTTGAGCGATCTCTTTCCCACGGATAACGCCAGCCAAAATGCTTTGTTTCAATAGCTGTGAATTTTATTCCCAATAATTCTAGCTTGTTATTCCAATCCATTTCCTGAAGAGATTTCCACTTTAAATCTTCGATCACATCTTTTGTATTGTAAGCAGTTATACAATCAATCTGATCAGGATATTTTAAAGTAATGTCTGAAAGTGTCGTATAGTCAATATGGTCAAAATGCGCATGAGAAAGAAGTATAAGATCAGGTTTAGGTATTTCATCAATAATTAGTGCAGGATGAGTAAGTCTGCTCGGGCCCCAGGTAAGTCCAAGAAAATGCAATCCTACTCTTTCATATAAAACCGGATCAGTAAGAATAATTTTTCCGTATAAATTAATTAGAACGGTTGAGTGACCAATCCAGGCAATATTTATTTCATCATCTTTCCACTTATCAGGATCTGGTTTAAATGACGCAATTTGTACTGCTTTAATATTCTCATAATTTTTTATAAAAAGCGGAAGAATTAAAGATCCCGCCAACAAAGTAATTCCACGTTTAATAAAATTTCTTCTTTTCATTTTCTATAAGATTTAATTTTTTACAAAGATATTCAATCTGTATTTATGAATACAATAACATTATTAGTCAGATAAAAGTTTAATAAATGTGTAAATTTAATCCGGCATTATTTTAGTTTAAGAATAAAAATATTTAGGATATATGATGAATCTTTTACAACTAGTAATCTTGTTAATCATTGCAGGTATAACCGGTTCAATTGCTAAATCAATGGTAGGTTTTAAGCCAGGTGGATGTATAATTTCAATAATAGTTGGCTTTATTGGTGCATACATCGGAACAATTTTAGCAAGAGAATTGCGTTTTCCTGATTTGCTTTCATTTTATGTCGGTGGAGTAAGCTTTCCAATAATCTGGTCTATTATAGGTGCTGCACTATTTGTTGCAGTGTTAAGTGTTATTACACCCAAAAACAAATAACAATTAATTTTTACAAACTCTATTATTCTACCAATGTATCATTCATTATTCAGGGTTGGAAACTTATTCCCTCTTTTTTAAATGATCAACAATGGCGGGTAAAATTTTACCTGACTCACCAAAAAAAGATGTGTCACAAATTGCGGAAACTTCTGTTTCCTCAATATTAACTTCAACAATGAATGCACCACTTTTCTTTGCTGTATAAACCAATCCGGCTGCGGGATAAACTACTGCGGATGTTCCAACAACAAAAAATATATCACAATTACGTACGGCTTCTTCACCACCCATAAATTGATCTTCAGGAAGAAATTCACCAAACCATACAACATCCGGACGAATCAATCCGCCGCATTTGCATTTGGGAACGCCACCGGAGAAATCCAGTTCTTCATTGTAAAATGTATTACAGTTAATACAATAATTTCTCTCAATGTTTCCGTGAAGTTCATAAATGTTTTTACTTCCGGCCCGGCGATGAAGGTTATCTATATTCTGAGTAACAACGGTAACATCTTCAAGCAGGTCTTGCATTTCTGCAATTGCAAGATGACCGGCATTTGGTTTTGCATCGTGAACAATCTTTTTTCGGTGATTGTACCATTCCCAAACCATTTGAGGATTACGCATAAATGCATTAAAGTTTGCAAGTTCTTCCGGTCTGAGTTTATTCCATATTCCGTCCTTGCCGCGAAAAGTAGGAATACCGCTTTCGGCAGAAATACCTGCACCGGTAAAGAACACAATTCTTTTAGCTTCCGATAGCTTCTCTAAAAAAGTCTCATCCAACCCTCCCCATGCGGGAGGGTTGTTAAATTCCCTTGATGACATTGAAATAGTGTTTTATTCGTCTTTAATTTCTTCCAGCAGTTGTTTTGATTCGGCCAAAAATTTTCCATCATCTTCATCTGTAACCGGAGCTTTTTCAATCATTAATAATGTTTCTCTTGCTTTGTCGTATTCATCCTCCTCTATATATGCTTTTGCAAGATCAAGATAAAACATTCTAAAGTTAGGCTTTAATTTAATAGCAGTTTCTAATAAGCGAATTGATTCGTCCATATCGCCCCAGCCGAGTCCAAGCGGTAATCTAATCAAGTATGCTTTTTCACAAACCTTAAAATGGGTTCTTCCAAAAACATAATGTGCAAGTGCCTGAACATAGTTTCCGCCATTACCAATCTGAATTGCTTTTTCACAATCTTCTCTAACATCTTTTACTGTTCCAATTGCCGAAAACACTCCTTCAAACAAAGCTATTCTGCCGTTTGCAATTGATCTTCTTACATAAGTTATTGCCTGATCGGGGGCAAGCTTTACTGATCTATCTGCATACTCAAGTGCTTTTTTATATAACTTTTCCTGTTCGTCTTTTTGTTCGTCTGTTTTGTCGGGTAAATGTTCAGCATAGTCTATGTATGAGCGGCTAATTCTCCAGAGAATTTCATAGTTGTCGGGAAATTTTTTTTCTGCCTCAAGTAAAACTTCCAGAGCTTTTTGATTTTTAAATTCTGCAACTAATTTATCTCCTTCGCTAATCATTTCTTCAACCGTTTGTGTGAAGACCTGAGTAAAGGGAATCAAAAGAAGAATAAAGATAAACCGGATAAAATGTTTCATGGTATGTTTCCTTCCTTAATCAAATAGTGATTTGTTTTCGCTGGATTTATTTTCAATTCCGTGATTGTAAAGATCTGTCCCAGCAAGTCCGATGAATTTTGTCCATTGGCTGTTCGGTTTTGCTTCAGATACAAGTGATGTTTTGTATGCATTTACTTTGGCACTTAATTCATCAGCATGATAAAGAGTTATTGCCTCAAGTGTTTTAGGAACAACCGGTGAAGCGTGCTCAAGTTTTCCCTGGTGACTTAAAATTAAATGAAGTAGATTTGTTTTTAATTCATCAGGGAAATCATTCATTTTATTTATTTCATCGTTTACAATTATTGCAGCAATTACCATATGCCCGAGTAATTTTCCTTTGTCGGTATATTCGAAAGCGGAGTCAAAACTTAACTCTTCAATTTTACCAAAGTCGTGAAGCATTGCACCGGCAATTAAAAGATCCCGATTTATTTCAGGGTGAATATTGCACATCAAATCACAGATTTTTATTATTTCGAGTGTGTGTTCTATAAGTCCGCTAATATAAGCATGGTGCCACATCTTGCCTGCGGGAGCAGAAGAATATTTTTTTAATCTTTCTTCATTAAAAATATTATTGAGCAGAGTTTGAATTTGAGTGTTGTTAATGTTTTTCATTCGCTTGCTGAATTCATCAAGCATTTCATTCAAGTCGCGTTTTGATTTTGCAAGAAAATCTGCGGGTAAAACATTTTCTGATTGTTTAGGAATTCGTATGGAATCAATTTTTATTTGAGCATTACCCTGATACTCTTCAATTGACCCTTTTATTTTTACTATATCACCAACTGTCAGAGAGTCCCTGAAAGATTTAAAGGTAGAATTGTCATCCCAGAGATTTGCAGATAAATCATTACTCTTGTCACCTAATTCAAGTGAAAGAAATTCTTTTCCGCTTTTAGTTAAGCGTATTTCAAACTTCTTGACCAACAAGAAATGATCAACAGCATCGCCTTTTGATAATGACACAAGTTCGGATTGATTAACCATTTAACTCCGATGTTTATTAACCTAAATCAAACTTATAAAAAACTACGATTAAAAGTAACTGAAATCAGTCTATTATTCTTTCAACGCTTTCTTTTGGCAGATATGCAATAATAGTTCGATTGAGCAATTCAACAGTTACTGCGAGAGTTTTTCCTTCTGTTCCCGAACGGACGATTCCAATTACACCGGCAAAAGGACCTTCTTTAATTTCGACTTTAGTTCCGCTTACCAATCCTTCGAAGATAAAATATTCTGCTTTATAATCCAGCATCCTCTTCAAGTTTTCTATTTGCCAATCAGGAATAACCGCAGGTCTTCGATGTTCAGAAAGACATCTGATAATAGAAGTCTGTTCAAGTGCCGCTAATCTTTCAGCCTCATTTGCATAAATAAAAATATAACTTCGTAAAACCGGCTCGGAAATTTTCTTTTTTCTGTCGCTCCACTGTTTCACTTTATTTACCACGGGCAGATAGCTGTTAACACCGATTATTTTTAACTGCTCTTCAGCTTTAAACTCGTGTCTTGGCTTTGTAAAAAGAGCAAACCAATGTTTTGCATCGTTCATCAGGTCTGATGTTTATTTATTAATATCCTGTCTGCCAATCGAATAATAAGTTATTTTTAAGTCGCTCATTTTATCTGTGTCATATAGATTCCTGCCATCAAATATAACCGGATTTTTAAGTAACGATTTAACACGATCAAAATCCGGATTTCTGAATTCATTCCATTCAGTAACAATTAGTAAAGCATCTGCATCTTTAAGTGCATCATAAGCATTTTCAGTGTATTGTGCTATATTGCCCAACACCGCTTTTGTTGCAACAATGGCTTCGGGATCGTAAGCCGCAACCTCAGCGCCTTCTGCTTTCAATAATTTAATAAGATAATGTGCTGGAGCTTCACGAACATCATCGGTGTTTGGTTTGAAAGCGAGTCCCCATAATGCAAACTTCTTACCTTTAAGATCGGCGTTGAAATGATTTTTTATTTTATCTAAGAAGTGAAGTATTTGTTTTTTATTTACGTCAATTACGGATTTAAGAATTTTAAAGTCATATTTGTTTTCGTTTGCTGTGTTGATAAGCGCCATAACGTCTTTAGGAAAGCAGGAGCCTCCGAATCCAATTCCCGGGAATAAAAATCTTTTTCCAATTCTGGAATCAGAGCCGATACCAATTCTAACTTTATCAACATTAGCGCCTGTAAGTTCACAAAGAATCGAAATCTCGTTCATAAAGGATATTTTAGTTGCCAGAAATGAATTTGAGGCATACTTCGTCATTTCTGCGGATTTTTCATCCATAAAGTAAATCGGATTTCCGGAACGTAAAAATGGCTCATACAATTGTTCCATTAATTGTCTTGATTTTTCATTGCTCGTTCCGATTACAACTCTTTCTGGTTTCATAAAATCTTCAACTGCAAAGCCTTCACGTAAAAATTCCGGATTTGAGGCAACGTCAAAATCAAATTCTGCTGCATTCTTTTTAATAGCTGCACGGACTTTTTCGCTTGTTCCAACAGGAACGGTGCTTTTATCAACTATTAACTTAAATCCTATATTAGGCTCTGATTTAAAGAAATGCCCAAGATCATCAGCAACTTTAATAATGTATTTCAGATCGGCAGCACCATCTCCATCCTGTGGCGTTGGAAGACAAAGAAACACAATTGCTGATTCTCTTACAGCCTGATGAAGATCTGTTGTAAAATGAAGTCTTCCCTTTTTTATGTTTCTATCAAATAAAGTATCAAGACCGGGCTCGTAAATCGGGACTTGACCATTTTTCATTTTTTCAACTTTGTTTGCATCAATATCCACGCAAAAAACATTATTCCCGGTTTCAGAAAAGCACGTTCCTGTAACCAGTCCTACATATCCTGTTCCTACAACAGCAATATTCACTTAATCCTCCATATATGATTAAATCAGAGTGGTAAAAATAGTTAAAGAGCAGGATTTATGATAGTTACCTGATCGGTTATTAATCATTTACAAAATAGTTGAAAATTCGAATTATCAGGCAAAAATAATTTATTAATGCTTTTCATAGTGTAAAGCAAATTTTCTGTGCGCTTTGTACTCCGCCCTATTCGATATTGCATTAACCTCTCTTGAGACCCGATTGGATAGGAAGAATCAATCCAATGCCATTACAATTTTTTCTATCAGTTGATCAAGATCAACCGGCTTAGAAAGAACAGCGCTTACGCCAAATTCATCATAAGCTTTTTTTATTGATTCATCGTGGCGGTTTAAAATTATAATTATCGGTATGCGAAAATTCTGATCTGTTTTGTGAATAGATTTTAGCAATTGAACACCATTCATTAAGGGAATTTCGTGAGATGATACAATTAAAGTCGGGCGCTCTTTTACTATATAATTTATTGCTTCGTATCCGTTATTAGCTCCAACAATCTTAAACTCGGGAAATCTTTCTTTTATAATGCTTTCAAATAATTTGTAATCATCCGTAATATTTTCAATCAGCAGAATTGTATTAGATGCACTTGGAATTGTAAAATGAAACTCGCTGCCTTCATTTTGTTCTGAGTAGAACCAAATCTGACCTTTGTGCTTTTCAATAATTTCTTTTACTAAGGGTAACCCAAGCCCGGTGCCGCGCTCACCTTTTGTTCCGCTTGTAGAAAACATTTTTTCAAAACGAAATAATCTTGCCTGATACTCTGGTGATATTCCCACGCCCTCATCTTTTATAACAAATTCTATCATATCTTCATTAAAACGTTCGGCAGAAATTTCAATTACCTTACCATCCTGCGAAAATTTTATTGAGTTGCTTATAAGATTTGTAAATGCCTGAGTCAGCAGTCTTTCGTCCGCAAGAATATAAATGTTGTCATTAATGTTAACTTTTATATCTATATTCTTTCTTATTGCATTTCCGGTAAGGGATGAAACACAATTAAAAACGACACCTTGTGCAAGTAATCGGACTGGCTCAATTTGAAGTCTGCCAGTTTGTAAACGGGACCAATCAAGCAGATAATTAACTAGCTGAAGCTGATTTGCAGAAGAGTTGTGAATATAATTAAGATACTCAACTTTTTCTGCCTCTGTTAAATAAGTTTCATTAAGAAGAATCTCTGTAAAGCCCAATATACTTGTAAAAGGTGCACGAAGATCATGCGAAAGAATAGAAATGAAATTGTCCTTGGCATGATTCATTTGGGTAAGTTCTTCAAGGTGCTTCAGCAAATACTCCTCACGATTTTTGCCGGAAGAAATGTCTGTAACAATTCCTTTATATACATTCAAATTATCGCTTTTCTTTTCATAAACAACTTTTTCATTAATATACTTAACCTTTCCATCTTTTGCTGTAATTCTATAAACAATATCAATTTTATTTTTATCACATTTTTCAAGTTCAGAATACATTAGTTTCACATAATTAAGATCCTCGTCGGCAACAAGTTCAAGTCCACGTCCATTCATCAGAATTATTTCATCTGGAGTATAGCCTGTAATATTTTTTATTTTTTGAGAATAAAATATTTCTTCATGATCATCGCTGTGCTTCCTGGCTAACCAGTAAAATGTTTCATCAAAACCAGATGTAATTTCTCCGAAACAATTACACTGCTCTTCTTGAATAATTAATGTTCGTTTCATCGTATTTTTATAGGAAGATTTCTTAACTTGTTTATTTTAACAACTAAATATATAAAATTAGAATCTGTAAATAAATTTACGCATCAAAAAGGCCAGTTGAACTTTTATGGCCAATGAATTTGTTTATTAAGAAAATCAACAAAACGACAAATGAAAACATTAAAATACATACTGCTTTCAGCATTATTGATAACAATTAACTATTCACAACCGTTACCAGAAAATGGCAAGGGCAGCATTTCCGGTTCTGTTATAGATTTTATTACGAAACAGCCGCTAATCGGTGCAAACATAATTATTTTGGGAACAACAATCGGTGCTGCAACTAATATAAATGGAAATTTCAGAATTGATGATCTAAACCCGAATTCCTATCAGCTAAGAGCATCTGTAATTGGATATGAATCCCTTACCAAAACCGATGTTATTGTTTCACCAGGAAGATTAACTCAAGTATTTTTTGAACTTAATACTAAAGCAATTGAATTTGAAGGAATTGTCATTAAAAGTGATTACTTTGGAAAAAATCCTTTTGAAGTAAACAGTGTAAGAACTTTTGGTTATGAAGAGATTCGAAGAAGCCCGGG
>JALHTS010000173.1 GCA_022865965.1 Ignavibacteriaceae bacterium | reverse complement strand
ATCGGGATTAAAGGTCCACATTCGAACTCTGATTTGTGAAACGGGAGAGTAAGCGCCTTTCCCAATTTTTTGTCCCGAAGATGAAATAATCTCAACCGTTTCACCGGGGCTAATATTTTCTTTAATATGATCAATTGCACCGGAGAAAATCCACGGATGTTTTCTCTTTAAAGATTTGTCACGACCGGTTTTGAGATGAACAGATGGCATACAAAAAAATAACAAATTATTTTATCCCTAAGAAGACTAAAAATATAAATTCAGCTTTTCAACTACTGTTGAGGATTCCAGTTAAAATAGAATCTTACACCAAGATGAGCCGATAACAAATCGGTTTTAGATTTACTTACATCATAGAAAAGGTTGTTGTCCACTATTTCTATAGAGCCCGGCTTCAAGTATTCAGCTTCTGAACCGAACAGATATCTAACTTTTAAATCAATAAAGAACACATCATCATTAAAATTGGGGTCACCGGAAACAAGATATATTAAACCGCCGCCAACACCATAACTCCATGCCCAATCATCAAAGTTGACATCTTCTGCGATGGTCTCGTCGTCATATCGGCTTTCTACAGATGATTTGGTATAAAAATATGATCCGCCAAACAATCCTTCGGCATATGGTCTAAAACAACCATACTCGGGAGCAATTAGAAAAACAAGATGAAAGTTAGCGAGGTTGTTTGTTCTTTCAATATCAACACGAACATCTGGTATAGTCGTACTCCAGGGCTCACTTCTTCTTTCCATTCCGTAAATATAATATCCCAAACTTAAACCCATTCCTACAGGCATATTTCGTTTTGGAGTCAGAAAGAAGAATTCACCGCTTAAACCAATGCCGGTCTGTTTCAAGTTGTCCTTGAACTCACTCATTGGAAAGGCAAGACTAAAATATAATCCTCCTGATTGCGCAAGAATACTTTTATTAAAAGATATTACAGTTAAAAAAACAATTATTGTTAATAATGATGTCTTCTTCAAACTATTTCCTTCCATGATTTTGGTTGCTTAGTAATTATAAGCCTCTCTTGGCAAAGAATTGTATAATGAGCAATGAAAATATTAGAATAATAAATAACCGATTTATGGTCTTCATTTTATCTTCTGAATTAATTAAGTGGCTTTTAGATATAAAGATCAAACAATAAAAAAGGGATCAATATCGACCCCTCTTAAAATAAAAATTTAAACGAATTATAATTTGAAAATATTTGAAATATCTTTTTCTTCAGAGGCGGCAACCCTATCAATGTCTGTTTTTATATCGGGATTTTCATTTTTCCCCTTTGCAAGAGATTCTTCTATTTTCAATTTTTCCCTAATCTTTTGATATCTTTGAAGAATGCGTTGATTCTTTGAGATTTCTTCGTGAAGTTTTTTCTTCATCGAAGCAAGTTTCATTATTTGTCCTCGATGTTCTTCATGCTCTACCTTTATTGAGCTGATTGAACTTTGCAGTTCAACAAGCTCATCCACTGAATCAGTAATCTTCTGGTTTAGTTCGGTGAGTTTTTCCTCATGATCTTTAATATCTGTATCAAGTCTATGTCTTCTTTCACGAGTATCAGAATATTTGTTGTTCATAGTGCCGAGCATTTCTTCCAATCCCTGCTCAATCAAAACCTTTTTCCTCAATATAAGATCGGACTCGGCTTTAAGGTCAGTGTTATAATTTTTGCGTTCAATAGCCTGTGAGTCGAGCTTAAGTAAGTTGTTCTGAAGTTGATCTTTCTTTTCCTCGATAACTCGCAGCAGATCTTCGAAGGAATCAACCTCAGCCTGACGCATACTCAGTATTCTTTCGCTTTCTTCTAATGCGGCAATTTTTTCGAACAGCAATTGGTCTTTTTCTTCAAGATCCTGATCTTTTTTCTTGATGATTTGCTCAAGCACAGCACGTTTCTTGTTTATCTCATTCATTTCAACATTGAACTTCTGGAACATTTTTGTAAATCTGTTTTCGAGTTCAAAGTTTGTGCGTTCAATTTCCTCTTTGCGTTTTTCTAACAGCGGCACAAGTTCCTTGACTTGCTGTGTATCCTTTTGAATTTTTTCAAAGTTTTCCTGTGCAAGAATAATTTTTCTATGAAGCTCAATCTTAAGTTCTTCAAGAGGATTTATTTCTGCCTGAAGTGTTTGTTGTCTTTTCTCAAGCTCGGATACTTCTGCGGAAAGCTTCGATAATCTTTTTGATTTTATATTCAGATTTTCTTCTACAGCAATAAGTTCTTTTTGTTTAATCTCAATTTGTTCAAAAACCTTTTGATGACGAAGATTTGCCTCGTTGATTTCCTTAAGTTTAAGCCCGAGCTGGTTTTCCAGTTCGATACTTTCTTCTTCTCTTCTTTGGATATTTCGTTCTGCCTTTGTAAGTCTATCCATTTTTTCTTTTGCTTCGCTTGCAAGAGCATCTATTTTTTTACGAGTATTCTCTTCGGCTTCTCTAAGATGGGTAAGATTGATTCGTAAAGAATCGGCGATTTTTTCGTTTTCTGAGATTTCGGATTTTAACTGTTCAATCTTCTCGTTTGATAAAAGCTCTTCTTCTTTAAGAGAATGTAATTTTTTGTTTAGCTGAGTCACTTCAAACTTAGCATCTTCAAAATTATCAATTCTGTTGCGCAATCCATTTTCAATTTCGCGAAGCTCATCGACTGCAACCTTAATTGCCTCAGCCTCTCTTGTGCTTTTATCGATCTCTTGTTTAATTACTTCAAGGCTGTGTCTTTGAAATTGCTCTTCAGAATTAAGATGGGACTTCACAGTGCTCAGTCTTTCTAACTCAGCATTAATGCTTTCAATTTCAGCAGATTTTGATTTGATGTTTTCTTCTTCATTTTTTAGTGCATCAAGTCTTTGAGTAACCTCAGCAACTTGGCTGGATTTGTTTTCCAATTCCCTTTCCAATTCCTGAATTTTATTGTTAAGCTCTGAAAATTCCTTCTTTTGTGCATAATGTTTTTTGATATCATGAATCAATTCATCTTCAACAATTCGGAGATTATCAATTCTCTTTTGAGTTTCTTCTTCTTCAAATCTTAATTGCTCAAGATTTTTAATAATACTATCGGATTCAGATTTCCCCTGTGAAATATTCTCGCCCAAGTCCCCCAGACTTTTTCTTAATGATTCTTCTTCTTTCTTTAATTCCTCATATCGTTTTACAGACTTTAACAATTTATTCTGTGTATTTTCAAGCTCCGCTATATTTTGCTTTGCCTCAATTTCTGCAGCATTCAGATCATCAACCATTTTCTGAAGCTCGTCTGCCTCAGATTTCTTTTGCTCAATTCCTAAATTAAGAGCAGTCAACTGATCGCGTAACTTTTGTTCTTCTTCTTTTAAATAAAAATGCTGTTTCGTCTGATCAGACAATTCTTCTTTAGATTTAAGAAGTTCCTCAATTTTGTTTTCAACATTTTTTTCAGCTTCGGTTAATTCCTGAATTTTTGTCTCCAAAATCTGAGTTTTATTGTTTTTGTCTGCAATTTCTTCCTGGAGCCAGCTTAATATTTTTCTTGATTTGTTTTCGTCGTCAGTAAGCTTAATAAACTTTTCATTAAGATCATCAATCTCTTTTTGTTTTATGTTTATTTTATCCACAAGAGATTTTTGTTCTGCAATAAGAATATCTGATTTTTCCTCTACACGCCTTAATTCATCTATTGCTTTAATCAGTCGAATATTTTCAATGTTATCAGCCTCGGCCTTTTTGTCATTAATTAATCTTTCAAGCTGCTCTTCATGACGGCTAAGTTCATCAACTTTTTCTTTTACTTCAGAATATTTATTATTCAGATATTTGAGATTCTTTTCAAAATGTTCTATTTCTATAAGCAAATTATTTTTCTTTTCTAAATCGTCCGCCAAATCATTTTCTGTTCTTTGAACAACAAGAGTAATTTCCTGCTCATCAATTAATTTCTTTTCACTAATTGTTTTTTCTAAAGATTTGATCTGTTCGGAGTAATTAAGAAGATTATCCTGCTCACCGTGTTTTATTTCTCTAAGCTGAGATATCTCAGTGTTAAGATTATCCAGCAAACTCCTTTTTTTCTCTGATTCTTCTTTAAGAAAATTGATTTCTGAGGAAAGGGTAAGTTTTATTTCATTCAGTTCTGACACCTCCGATCTCATTTTTCGGAGTATATTGTTTAAATGGCTTAATGATTCTTCTCGCTCGGTAATAACGTGGATCTTATTACGAAGATCCTCGTTTTCCATTTCTAATTCACGTAAGCGCTTGGAACTTAAAATTCCCATTGCTTCCTCATTTTGAGTTTAATAAAAACATTTTTATGATCGGGTAATTCAAAATACCCAGTCAGAAATTGTTCAGAAACTAATAATTATAAATTCATATAAACATTGATGAAAATTAAATATTAGAGAGATAATATTCAATTTGAAAATGAAGTTATTAACGCCATATTTACAATTTACTAAGCATTTTTATAATTGCTCTGCAAAATTCAGGCAAGTCCTCCTGTTTTCTGCTTGATATCATATTGCGATCAACAACAATAGATTCATCAACCCACTCAGCACCTGCATTTACAAGGTCATCTTTTATTCCCGGAGTTGATGTGCATTTAAAACCTTTCATTATGCCTGCTGAAATCGGAATCCATCCACCATGGCAAATATGTGCAACGGGTTTTCCGCTTTTGAAAATTTCTCGAGTAATTTGAAGAACTTTTTTATCGCGACGTAATTTATCGGTAGCAAATCCACCGGGAATAACCAGGGCATCAAAATCTTTTGCATCAATTTCATCAAACGACGCATCTGATTTACAAGGGTATCCATGCTTGCCAATATAAACTTTCATTTTATAAAAGCCTGCGACAACGACTTCAGCTCCTTCTTCTATTAAACGAATTTTAGGATAGCATAACTCAAGATCTTCATAGATATCATCAACAAACATTAAAACTTTTTTACCAGTAAGTTTTGGTTTCATAGCTTCCTCTCCCTGTCTTGTTGTCTGAATCTTATTTCTGAAGCGATTTTATCTTATTGTTTTCTCCGATTATTACTCAGTCTTTTAATTTCAGATTCAATTTAATTCTTATCAACTTTAAAATCACATAAGAAGCATAAGTAAAAAACACAGCCGCAAAAACATCAATTGTGTAATGAACATGCTGAAGGATTACACTTACTGCCACAGCAATGGCACAAAAAAGAAAAATGGATTTTACCGATTTCTTTTCCGATACCAGATACAATATAAACAAAGTTGCAGTATGTCCCGAAAAGAAAAGGTCTTTTGTCAATGTTTGCCCTGTTCCGAAAATTTCTACAAAGGGATCGTTCAATATTATCATGGTTAACGGCGGTTCTAGCGGAAGGAGATACATTGCTGCCATTCTTACAATTACCATCAATGTGTAAAGCTGAATTGTGAACAACAATCTGTTCGGGTTTTTAATGAGAGTTATAATTGCGGTAACCAGAGAAATATAAATCAGAGCGAATGTTAACCAGGTTAAATCAATAGGATTAAAAAGATTTAAGATAGGGTCAGAAAGAACAACGCCGGGTCTTGCTTCCACAAAGTTGAGAAAGTTTGTAAGCGAAATTAAAACCGCTACCAGCGAAAAAAGAGTTGTTGCTAACTCAATTTTGTTTTGTTTTTCCCGAATAAATTCTTTCCAGAACATTTGTCCTCAAATAGATGCTTGTAAAATCACTCAAAAACCCCCGTATTATGTTTTAATAATTTTGAAATTCTTAGATTGAAACTAAAGATTTAAGGGAAAATTTGAAAATTATTTAAGTGGAGTCCTTATAAAAAGCAGACTCCACTCAAGAATTTATTTATAAAGCATTTTACTGAATAGATTATAAAACCAGGCGACTATTACACCGGCTATAAAACCAAACACGAAAGCCCATAAAAACCCTATTATTGCACCACCCCAGGAATATGAATAACCAATAAAAAATGACGACAATTTAGACATTACTGCCCCGGGTGATCCATATAATAACAGCCACCACGTTGCAAGCAGAATAGTCAAACCACAGGTGATTCCAATTGCCAACCCGAACGCTCTTTTTCGTAATACCATAGTATGCTCCTAACTTTAATAATTAAATAAATTGTTTAAATGAAAGGAACCCCTTGTTGGGATGCTAACAGGTGATCAACCAAGAATGAGCTTTTAATTTCTTTAGCGGAAGATGTGGATTCTATATTTAAAGCCATTCACCAGTTGAAGGAGAATAACTGGTGAAAATATGTTTACAAATATCATTATAAACAAATAAAATAAGAGTATTATTTCCTTTATTTAATTAAATTTTCATTAAGAATTACAGGTGGTCTGTTATGACCGAGAACAAAACAAAAGAAACAAAAGCAAGTATTGATTAATTTATATATAAAAGTTTAAGTGATATTGATTTAAAAAATTTGAAGAAGATGATTACAGAATCTATTAAACATATGAAAAAAATATATTCTTAACTTTCCCTCAATTTACTCAATGAAAAAAGTTGTTTTTCTCACAATGGATAGTCTTGCTGGGTTTGAATGTTACGATGATTTGCTCATCGAACCCTTTAATGACCTCGGCTGGACAGTTGAAAAAATTTCCTGGCGGAGAGAAAATGTAAATTGGAATAATTATGATGCCGTAATTGTCCGATCAACGTGGGATTATCAATCCGACTCCCGAAAGTTTTTGGAAGTTCTCAAAACCATAAACAATTCTTCCGCACATCTTGAAAACAGATTCTCGATTCTTCAGTGGAATATGAATAAAAGCTATCTTCACGATCTCGAACAAAAAGGTATTCTAATCCCCAATACGATCTGGGAAAAAAGTTTTTCCACGGAACGGGCAATCAAATATTTTGACTTATTGGATTCAGACGAAATAATTATTAAGCCTAACATTAGCGGCAACGCGGATAATACATTCAGGATAAAAAGAAAAGGTCTTAATTCTTGTCTTCTTATACTTCAGTCAATATTTGAAAACAGAGATTATATGGTTCAACCATTCATGAAAAATATTATAGATGAAGGCGAATACTCTCTTTTTTATTTTGGCGGGAAGTACAGTCATGCGATTTTGAAGACACCGAAAGAAAACGATTTCCGGGTTCAGGAAGAACACGGCGGAATTATAAAACTTGT
>JALHTS010000172.1 GCA_022865965.1 Ignavibacteriaceae bacterium | reverse complement strand
TTATCAATCTGGATTAATATGGCAATGCTGCCTTTAAACTCTTTTCCTTTAAATACCGGAACATGCATAGCTACTGCAAGATAACCTTGCACAGACATAAACACATCGCTTATTACCGTTTGATGTGTTGCTAAGACCTGACGAATATGTTTTTGGTAAGAAATATCTTGTCCGATTGCTGATTGATTATAAGGGTATGTAAATAATATTTTCCCGCGTGAATCTACTCTTGTTACAGCCTTAATAAGATTTTTGTGATTAGTATAGAAGTTTTCCATCAATACTCTGGTATCATCATTAAAATCAATTATACATTTTTGTTGTGATAAGAAGTTAAGTTCATACTGGTAATTCTGGAAGAAAGAAGTAATACCTCTAGATGCGGCTTGCGCTAATATTAATTGCTGATTATTAAATTCATTTATGGTTTTATCTTTAACATCATTATAAACCAGATAGAAAAGTAAAATGAATACAATAAATATTACCGGTATAAGAAAATAACGCTTTGAAAACCTCAGTTTTTTCACATTATAATTTTGTAGAGACATATAGACCTCTTATGGGGAAATTAGTAATAGTATTTTTCAGATTTATTACCCACAGTGTTTAATATTTTATCAATTTAATTGAATTGAGATTCTTTTTCTCGCAAAGATCGCCACGTATCGCTAAGTCCGTTGCATATTTTATTTTTTTTACAGCTAAATTATTAACTTCTTGAAAGAAAAGGGATTTGAGGGAATAAATCCACTTTAGCAGCGGATTATTTTTGAGGAGAATATGAATATTTAACTGGTTAATTTTTTCTTCAGGGGACATAAGTCCTCCTTATATCATTACCTAAAATATCTAAACATCATTTTACTTGCGCTTAAAGTAACGTTGTAAAAATAACATTAATAAAACTCATTTAACATATTCGGTATGCACTTATATTAATTTTAAGGGATTTGGCGGGGAGTCTAAAAATAAAAAATGTTTCTTTAAAATAATTTAACAGATTTATAATGTCGAATAGCTTTTTTTACCTGAAATTCTTTATTCAAAAAAATATTTTTTTCGCAGCCACAAAGCAACATTTACTAAACTTATTAGTACTGGTACTTCTACAAGCGGACCGATAACTGCGGCAAACGCTACTCCACTATTTATTCCGAATACCGCAATGGCAACTGCAATTGCAAGCTCAAAATTATTACTTGCGGCAGTAAAAGAAAGCGTCACTGTTTTGCCGTAATCTGCTCCAACTTTTTTGCCCATATAAAACGACACAAAAAACATTATAACAAAGTAGATAACAAGCGGTATTGCTATCCTCAAAACATCAAGAGGAATTTTTACAATGTACTCACCCTTAAGAGAAAACATTACAATAATTGTAAACAGTAAAGCGATTAAGGTTATCGGAGAAATTTTGGGAATGAATTTTTGTTCATACCATTGTTTACTCTTTAGTTTAAGTAATACAAACCTTGTAATCATTCCAGCAAAGAATGGAATTCCAAGATAGATAAAAACACTTTCTGCGATTTGCCCTATCGTTATATCAATAGCAAAAGTTCTTAGACCTAACCAGGAAGGAAGAACTGTTAAAAACACATAAGCATAAATTGAAAAGAACAAAACCTGGAAGATGGAATTAAATGCCACCAATCCTGCTGCATATTCAGTATCACCCTTTGCAAGTTCATTCCAGACTATTACCATTGCAATGCATCGAGCAAGACCAATCATAATTAGCCCTGCCATATACTCCGGGTAATCCTGCAGAAAAATTATTGCAAGAAAAAACATCAGTATCGGACCAATAATCCAATTTTACACAAGGGAAAGTGTAAGCACTTTAAGATTTTTGAAAACATCTGGTAGTTCTTCATACTTAACTTTTGCAAGCGGTGGATACATCATTAAGATTAATCCTATTGCAATTGGAATGTTAGTTGTACCTGATTGAAATGAATTCCAGAAATCAACAACTGAAGGAAATAAGTAACCCGAAAAAACTCCAATAAACATTGCAAGAATAATCCACAAGGTTAGGTAGCGATCTAGGAATGAAAGTTTTTTTGTGCTTGTACTCATATTATTTTGATTATTTAACCACATAGGCACATTAGACCACATAAAATCAAAGTTATGTGTACTATGTTTCTATGTGGTTTTTTTATAGAATATTTTTATAAAACTCATAAAAATTTTTTTTGATTTCATCTCTTACTTTGCGGTAAACGGGTAAAACTTCTTCTTCACTTCCAACAGCATCTGCCGAATCTTCAAATCCAATATGAAGTTGATGTTTAACATTTCCCCTGAATACCGGACAGGTTTCTTTTGCGTTATCGCAAACTGTTATTACAAAATCAAAAGATTGTTGACGATATTTATCAACATTTTCTGCAATACCGTTACTGATATCTATGTTTACTTCTTTCATAGCTTTAACAGCAAAAGGATTTACTTTTTCTGCGGGGTTTGTTCCGGCGGAGTATACCTCCAGGTTTTTATCAAAAGATTTTAAGAAACCTTCTGCCATTTGGCTTCGGCAAGAGTTACCAGTGCATAGAATTAATATTCGTTTGCCCATATTGTTCTCATTGTCATTCCCGCGAAAGCGGGAATGACTTATTTAAGTTTTGAATAATTAATTGTTATCAGATTTATATCCAACAACAGTTATACTAAAAATCCCAACTTGATTTTCTTTAAACTCTTTTAGTTGTTCGGCATTTAAATACTGAAGTAAAACTTCATCAGGTAATTCAATTGTTTTTGTTTTTTTAATTTCAACATTTACAAAACCAGCTTGTTCAATTAGACTAAGATATTCTTCCTGTTGAACCGCACCTGCAACACAACCAGCATACATCTCCGCAGATTTTTTTAATTCAGGATGTAACACCCCTTTTATTACAATATCTGAAACACAAAAATGCGCTCCGGGTTTTATTACCCGATGAATCTCGCTAAAAGCTTTTTTCTTATATGGAACAAGATTAAGAACACAATTGCTGACAACTACATCGGCAAGATTATTTTCAAGAGGCATCGACTCTATCTCACCTAACTTAAACTCAACATTTTTGTACCCAAGTTTATCAAGATTAAAATTAGCTTTTATTAGCATTTCATCAGTAAAATCGATTCCAATTACTTTTCCTTCATCACCAACTAAAGCACGCGCAACAAAAACATCATTGCCTGCACCGGAACCCAGATCAACAACAGTATCACCTTTTTTAATACCAGCAAATTCAGTTGGTAATCCACAGCCTAAACCTAGATCTGCCTCTTGTACATAGCCTTCAAGATTACCATAGTCATCTTTCATAATTGTATATCCAACAATTTTATTATTTGATGATCCGCAACAGCATTTTCTGGTTGAAGCAACTGCAATTTCTGCATATTTTTCTTTTACAATTTCTTTTACATCTTTTGGGGTATTCATAATATTTATCCTTTCCCTTAACAGGCACAAACCTGATTAAATAATTTATCTAATTCTTTTTTAGCTTTTTGAAGTGTTTTATTATTCACACAATAACATACTTTGGGTCCCTCTATATCACCCTGAATTAATCCAACGCGTTTTAATTCCTTTAAATGCTGAGAAACAGTTGATTGAGATAATGGAAGAAGATCGACTAAATCACCGCACATGCACACATTCATTTCAGTCAAGATTTTTAGAATTCTAATTCTTGCCGGATGCGATAACGCTTTAGCGATATCTGCAAGCCAAACATCTTCAGTTTTGAATTCTTCCTTTTTTGAGGCTGCCATTTAAATAATTCCTTTATCGTTCATCGTAAATATACGATAGATATTTTATAGAATGCAAGAAGTTATTACGGAAAATTTTAGATACAACATTCCCCTTTTGTTATGTGCTTTAAATTTAGAGTGGTGTGTTGTTTTTGAATAGTTATTATTATAACTGTTATGTTGAGTTGGTCAAACTAAATAAAGAAATCTAAATTGTACCCCGGAGAGGATTCGAACCTCCGACCTACGGTTTAGGAAACCGACGCTCTATCCTGCTGAGCTACCGGGGCAAAATAATTAAGAACCTGCCTGCCGTCAGGCAGGTTAACAATTAAGAATGAACAATTAAAATTTGCGGATACTACAACATAATCTGGAATACTTACCTTCAATTATTCTTTTGTTCCCGGTAAAATTAAAGAAGTTTGGAGTGTTATAAAAGATGATTGATTTTATATAAAAAACCCGATCGATGCTGACCGGGTTTTTGGGAGAAGAGATTAAGGATGAAGTCACTTATTAAACCAATACGTATGTCTAAGTATAAAAATATTATTCATTTATTGTGTAAGAATATAAGATACATTGTTCGTACACTTCAATCTGACCCGCAATTTATGATTACTATTTCTTTTTAATCTCAATTTTACCCATAGCTGTTGTTAGCTCAATTTTCGGTCCGCCGCCATTTAATTCCAGCTTTGCAACTACTTCTCGTTTACTTTCATTAACATCATATTTCAGTCCTTCAAAATCAGATTTGATATGAATATATGCCTCATCATTTTTATCAATATAATTTGCTTTCACAGTTGCAATGATCGTTGCTTTTATTTTTTCAGGAACAGTAAGAGTAATATTTCCTGCACCGGTTGACAATGAGCTGTTACTTTTAAGATCAGCCGATAATTCTACATTAATTTCTCCGGCTCCTGTAAGAGCTTCAATGCCACCTCCAATATTTTTCAAATTTATATTACCGCCGCCTGTGGAAACTTCGACCTTACCCTTCGAACTTGATAATGAAATACTACCGCCTCCAGAACTTATTTCAGCCGTTCCACTCACACTACCAACCTTTATATTTCCACCTGCTGTTGATATTTCTGCGTTCCCGTCAACGTTACCAATTTTTATATTTCCACCAGCACTTGATATTTTAGTAGATTTATTGATATTACCGATATCTATATTACCACCTCCCGTTGATACTTCAGCCTTACCGGTAATTCCAGATACTCTAACTTCTCCACCACCAGTTGATATACTAATATCTCCCTCAATTTCGTCACATTTAATGTTACCGCCTCCGGATGATATATCAACTTTACCTTTTACTTTAGCTGTCTTAATATTTCCTCCACCGGATGAAATGCTAAAGTTACCAGACAGTAAATTATTCAGTTTGACATTCCCACCACCTGTACTTGAATTAATATTAAATTGAACAGGAACCCATACTTCAACAGAAAATTTTTCTGAGTCCTCTCCTAAAAAGGAAACTGATACATCAGATCCTTTCTGTTCAATTGTAAGTTTATCTAATTCATCTGAGTCAACATTTTGTGCAAGAATCTTAGCTTCATCTTTATCCCAGGTATTGATGATAAGATTTCCATGCCTTAGATCAGTGCTAAGATTACTGTTTTTATTTACCTTGAAAGTTTTTTCAACGTCTTCTGCATAGCTTACCTTTGTGGCTACTACTAATGCAAATATTAGAAATGCTGCCAATGAAAGATTTTTTTTCATTTTAGTTGTACTCCTGTAATATTGTTTTTGTTTTGAATTTTATATAATTATTTTCATCATTACTGAATTTCTCTTTCAATAAAGTTAACTCGTTCTGAGTAAGTGAAAAACCTTTCTCTGTCATATCTGAAAGAGCGTTAATTGCCTCGATCCTCAATCCAGAGGTTGTATCTGATGTAAGAACTGTTAAAAATGCCTGCTTAATGCTTCCATCATAAGGAAGACGTTTAACAACATTTAACGCTTCGAGTCTTACGCCAGGATTTTCATCTGTAAGCATTACCGTCAGTAAAGCATTTTTAACTTCATTATCAATTTTTAACTGAGGCTTAGAATCCATCACATTTATTGAGTTTAATCTTGATCCGGGATTCTGATTATTAAGCATTGAATAGGCAAGCACAGCCTGAATTTGCTGATCGTTAACAGAGCCTTTTAATCTTACCGGTTTTACAGCTTCAAATTCAAACTCAATCTCACCGTCGCTTGCATCTGCATCAATAAAATGAATGTTGGATATTCTTATTACCTGATCATCAAACGTAAACTGTTCATTTGCCGGAATTATATTTCCGTAATCAGGTTTTGTTAACAACGGTGATTGCACTTGTCCGAATAGTATATAGCCCAACAGTATCCCTGAAATCATAATAGTTACTGCAGAGAGTACAAGCCGGTATGGAGTAAAAAGAAATGAGAATAGTTTATCAAGAGATGATTCTGAGTTAGGTTGAGTTTCGTCACGCAATGCTCTTTTCAACTGATATCTTGCAGAGGATAGAATTCTGTTATCAACATTTGAGGATTTGTTTTTTTCAAGATCACGAAGAAATGATAATTCAAGCTCATATTCCTTTGAACATTCTTCACATTCGATCTTGTGTTCCTCAAACTGCACTCTTTCAGACTGAGACAATTCTTCATAAAAGTAAAGCGCAATTCTCTCTTTAAATTCTTTATGATCCATTTTTTCCTCTTGTATCAGTTATTAATATAACTGAGTTGCTTTCTTAAGTTTCTTGTTGCATCGAACAGATATTTTTTAATCGTACCTTCATTACAATTAAACATTTCGGCGATCTCTCTTATTTTATATCCATCGTAATGTTTAAGTATAAATGTCAATTTTTGTTTTGGTGGTAAAGTTTCTATCGCGTTATTTATCAAATATCCAATCTCACTTCCTGTTGTAAGCACTTCAGGTGAACTATTATTGTCTATCAATTCTACACTTTGGATATTCTCATCATCATTATCATCCGAAACGGAAAGATTGAACTTCCTCTTATCACGTGCCTTAAAAGTAAAACACACATTTGTTGTAATCCGATATAACCAGGTTGAGAACTCACTCTTAAACCCGAAATTTTTAATTCCCTTGAATACACGAATAAAAACTTCCTGGTATAAATCTTTTGCATCGTCCTCATCACCGGCATATCTTAAAGCAAGAGAAAGAACTTTAGAGTCGTATTTATATACCAACGCCTCAAAAGCCTGAACATCTCCTTTTTGAGCATTTTTAATTAATTCCAATTCGTCTGGCGCCATTCAATTTCCTTATACTGTTTGATTAGACCACGACCTATATAAAATAGTTGTGTTGCTTGCAGAAAAAATTCTGCTCTGCAGCAAAATTATGGGGAATTCTATATGAAAGAATAAAAATTGTGATTAGCGGTTAATTAAATTGAAGATTGTGCTGAGATAATAATTTGGTCTGATATTTTAATCGATTTCAACAATCGTAGTATTTACTCCAATAGTAATTCCTATTGCAATATCAGCTTTAAAGAGGTTTATTTTACAGAGCAAGTTCGCTTTTCATTAATAATAGTGTTTCTTCAATTGTGTGCGATTTAAATCCAAATTCTGATTGCGCTTTTATAGTCAACAAACCAGATTTAAGAGGTCTTCGGGCAGCCTGATTTAGTTCTTCTGTTTTGATTGGAATAATTAGTGATTTATCAAGATTAAAAAAATCTGCAATGCGTAGAGTAAAATC
>JALHTS010000171.1 GCA_022865965.1 Ignavibacteriaceae bacterium | reverse complement strand
TGTATGGATGGCAAATCTTAAAAAGGGATTCTTGTTCGTTCTGATTCCAATGATTTTTATGTTCACCGTTACTTTAACAGCACTTGGAATGTTAATATATCAGAATTTTTTAATTAATAATTATACTCTTTCAATCATTTCTGTTTTACTGTTCACACTTGCTGTTTTGCTCGGAGTAAAAGCTTACGGTGTTTTGGTAAACGGGAGAAATATTAAAGAAGTTACATAAGAAATAGCGCACGGAACGGACTGTTAAACTGATTTATATCCATATTGATCAGTTAAATCCGTGTTAAATTGCATTTAAAAAATGGAGATAATATGCGAGAAAAAGTAATAAATATCTGGCCTGAAATAAACTGGATTGAAAATAAAGAACTAAGGGAAAAAGTTTTAGATTGCTGGGTTTATGCTATCGAGAATTCTGTCCTTACACCAGAAGATCTTGAAGTAATTCCGTTCTCACTTCTGATTAAAGATTGTAAAATTTCTTTTATGAATCATAAACGTACTGCTGTTCAACTTTCTGTTGATATAGCAAAACGTATGAAAGAAAACTTCGGTGATGAAATAAAAATTGATATGGATTTACTAATAGCTGGTGCGATCTTAATTGATATTGGGAAGTTGATTGAATATGATAAAGTCGATGGTAAACTGATTACAAGTAAAGCTGGTTATTTGCTTCGTCATCCTTTTAGCGGAGTATCAATAGCTGACAGATTCGGATTGCCTTATGAAGTTCAGCATATAATAGCTTATCACGCTAAAGAAGGTGATTTAGCTAAACGTAATGTAGAGGCGATAATAGTTCATCATGCTGATTTTGTCAGCTTTGATCCATTCAAAGCTTAACTCAATAGCACGCTGATAACGCTGATTTTGCAGATCAGCGCAGATCAGTTACATCTGTGTCATCAGCGTGCCATTGTTTTTATTTGATAATGATTTGGAGAATACTATGAACCAGTCTCTCATCGAAAAAATAGCACAAAAATTTGCTGTAGGATTAAACCCAAAGCACGAAGTTCACTCAGGTGATTATCTTTCAATCAAACCTGCTTATGTAATGACACACGATAACACCGGTGCAGTCATTCCAAAATTCAAATCAATTGGTGCAACAAAACTTTTTAATCCACGCCAGGTTGTAAACACACTTGATCATAATGTTCAGGATAAATCAGAAAAAAACTTAGAAAAGTATAAGAAAATAGAAGATTTTGCTAAATCAATGGGTGCTGATTTTTATCCTGCTGGAAGAGGAATCGGACATCAGATTATGTGCGAAGAAGGTTATGCCTGGCCCGGAACACTAGTAGTTGCTTCAGATTCACATTCAAATATGTATGGTGGACTCGGATGTCTCGGAACTCCAATTGTTAGAACAGATGCTGCTGCAATTTGGGCAACTGGCAGAACGTGGTGGCAGGTTCCACCAATAGCAAAAGTTGAGCTGCAAGGAAGTCTGCGACAAGGAGTAACCGGTAAAGATGTTATCATTGCATTGTGTGGTTACTTCAACAACGATGAAGTTCTTAATCATGCAATAGAATTTGTCGGTGATGGAATTCGTTATCTAACAATTGATGAAAGATTAGCAATTGCTAATATGACAACTGAATGGGGCGCTCTTGCAGGAATTTTTCCAATCGATCTTACAATAATATTATGGTTAAAGAGACGCGAGAAATTTATTGAACACCGCGGACTTGAAGGAGTTTTTTCTGATGCTGATGGTAACAGTGTTCATCCAAGAATAAATCATAAACGCATTGAAGAACTCGAACACAACATTCCTCAAGCTGACAAGGATGCTTTCTATGCAAAAGAACTATCAATTGATTTAACAACTGTTGAACCTTACGCATCAGGTCCAAATACTGTAAAAACTTATACTTCAGTTTCTGACTTACGGGAAAAGAACATAAAGATTAATAAAGCATATCTTGTTTCATGTGTTAATAGCCGTGTTGATGATATTGCGGAAGCAGCTGCTGTGGTTAAAGGTAAGAAGATTGCAGAGCATGTAAAATTTTACATTGCCGCTGCTTCAAGTGAAGTGCAGAAAGAAGCAGAACGATATGGTTACTGGCAATCATTACTTGAAGCCGGTGCAATCCCGCTTCCTCCGGGATGCGGACCTTGTATTGGACTTGGAACAGGTTTGCTCGAAGATGGCGAAGTTGGAATTTCTGCAACTAACAGAAACTTTAAAGGTAGAATGGGTTCACCAAATGCACAAGCTTATCTGGCATCACCGGTGGTTGTTGCAGCATCAGCAATTTCAGGTAAAATAGACCTGCCTGCCGGTCAGGCAGGTTATGATTGGAAGAATAAAGAATATCGTGAATTAAAAGGCTCAATCAAAATAAATGAGAAGAAAGCCGGAGCTAAAGCATCTGTAAAAATTATAGATGGATTTAAACCCGTAGTTGAAGGGGATATAGTTTTCTGTCATCAGGATAATTTAAACACAGATGGCATTTATCCCGGCAAATACACATATATTGATGATATGACTCCGCAGCAACAAGCAGAAGTCGTAATGGAAAATTACGATCCGGAATTTGTCAATATTGCCAAAGCCGGAGATATTCTTGTCGGTGGATTTAACTTTGGAACCGGTTCGTCACGCGAGCAAGCAGCAACTGCACTTAAGTATAAAGGTATCCAATTAGTTGTTGCCGGTACATTTAACGAAACATATAAACGCAACGCACTCAACAATGGTTATTTGTTGATTGAGTGCCCACAACTTGTTAATGATCTAAAAACAAAATATGGTAAAGATAAATTAACTGTTAAATCAGGGATGAACGTTAAGATAGATTTTGAAAACTCAGTTTTAACATTTGATAATAAAGTTTATTCAATCGATCCTGTTGGTGGAGCTGCACAAGAATTAATAGTAACTGGCGGATTAGAAGAGTGGGTTAAGAAGAATCTATAATACTATGCAATCGTCATTGCGAGTGACCCGATTTATTGGGAGAGTGAAGCAATCTATATCATTGTTCGATTGCTTAATTGTTTTATTGCTATTTTATACAACCATTTTTTATTAATCTATTTTTCTTAAATGAGCTTAACTGAAATAACTCAAATTCAAGAAACAACTCTTTATCCAATACTGGTTGAGCACTTAAGAAGTATTGGTATAAAAGCTATAGGTGAAACTAAAACTACCAGTGGTAGTCGGCCTGATATACTTTTTAGATATAAGAAAATAAATTTTGTAATTGAAGTTAAGATTGGAAATGAAAGCGTTAGTGCCAGCGCTACTGCTCAAGCATTTAAGTATGCACAAAAATTAAATACCAACAATATTATTGTTTTAATTTTCCCCGAATCGATTAAAAATCAAACTTCTCTATTTGAAGATTTCTTCAATGACTCAATTCTTAATTATAAAATAAAAGCCTTGATCCTTTCAGAGTTCTGGACTGAAAGTTTAGAAACGACATCAATTTCTATATTTGCAAAGTTAAAAGAAAAGTTAGACCGTAAAGAAATTAGTATTGATTTTAATACAGTTGTAAACCTGATAAATGAATACGTGAGAAATCTTTCTCAAGTTGTTTTCAATATTGTTAATGAACAACTGATTGATGAAGTAGTTAATAAGTTGGATCTGTTTTCTTCAATTGGTGAAATAAAAGATCTAAAGACTGCCCAAACACAAGTAATGAATCTTTCTTCGTTCCTTCTATTCAATCAAATTCTTTTTTATCACATATTCACAAAAAAAAATAAAACAAATCAACTTCCTCCTTTGGAAGAGGTGTCTGAACCATCTGAAATACAAAAGTATTTTGATGCTATTACCGAGATTGATTACAAAGCTATTTATAAAGTCAACATACTCGGTCACATTCCAAATTATCCGGATATTCTTAAAACTGTTAACGATATTATTCTTGCAATTAAGTCGCTTCGTGCTGAACACATAACACATGATTTAGCTGGAAGATTTTTCCATGATTTGATTCCATTTGAAGTAAGAAAGGTTTTGGCAGCATTTTATACTCATCCTAATGCTGCTGATTTATTAGCAGAACTTTGCATTAGCTCTTATGATGATACCGTGATTGATCCTGCATGTGGAAGCGGAACTCTTTTAGTCGCCTCATACAAACAAAAACAAAATCTGTACAAACAGCTACACGGTTTTAACAAGCTAAGTAAAATGCACAAACAGTTTATTGAAAAAGATATAACCGGAATAGATCTGATGCCTTTTGCAGCTCATATTTCTACAATAAACTTAACAATGCAGAATATCGAGCAAACAACAAATGAAGTTAGAATTGCTACACGAGACTCACTCGATTTGGCAAGTCCATTATCCAGTTCAACATTTAATGGTGAAATTGATATACAAGCTTTAAGTGAAACTATTCAAGAGGATTTGTTCAAAGTTCAAGTATTTGAGCAAAAGAAAATAAAAAAAGGTGCTTTATCTCCTGAAGGCAAAGGAGAAGGATTTAAGTTACATTTAAATGATGTTTGCATTATGAATCCACCTTTTTCTGATAGAGAAAAAATGCCGAAATATATGCAGGATAAGCTTAAAGCAAATAATAGAATTAATATTCACAGCGGAAACCTTGTAAACCTTTGGGGCTATTTCTTAGTGCTTGGTGATATGCTACTAAAAGAAAACGGAATACTTGGTGCTGTTATACCAATTAATTTTGCTAGAGGAAAAGCAACAGAAAAAATTAGAGATTATATAATTTCTAATCATACTATTAAATATATTATCAAACCTGTTGGTGATATGGCTTTCAGTGAAGGTGCTGTATTTAAAGACATTTTACTGATTACTAAAAAACAAAAACCAACAAAATTGGATAAAACAAAAATTGTATTTCTCAAAGAAACAATCAAACAAAATGGTAATGGAATTATTGAAAAATTTTCCAAGAAAATTAGGGATGAAGATTCTTATTTCGGAAATGAGTTAGACATTCACACTATTTCTAGATTAGAGTTAGAAGAAAATATGTCTAATCTAATGCACTTACTTTGGGCTAATTCATACAATAATTATAGTACGATCAAGTTATTTTTTTCGAAATTCTCTTCCAAAAAATTAATTGACTTTCCAAATAATTTTGTATTTGATTGTTACAATTCTGCTGGTTTTAGAGGTTTAATCGAAGCTACATTTATTACCAATCCAATGGGTGAAAAAAGTAGGGCTGAACGCGCATATATGATTTTATCCCAAATTTCAGATGAGAAATTATTTATCAGAATTAAAAAATCATCTTTAACTTTTAGTGTTCCATTAAAGAATACAAAAAAAGGTTTACGCACAATTACTGGTGTGAAGAGTTTTAATATTCAACACGAACATGATTACTTTATTTCCAAAATCTTTCCTGACTTAAAAGAGATTTTAAGACATTCAAAAGTTGATAACAGAATCATATATAATTGGGCTGAAGTAGAAAAACGATCAAAAGACAAATTTGTTCATCTATTTATAGCACGTAGATTTAGACTGAATTCACCAAATACTTCTTTCATTGCTTTCTTTTCAGATGATAAAATTATCTCAGCAGATGTTTTTAAAATTATTCCAGATGTGAGCAAAACAGATTCAAAAATATTATGTCTATACTTCAATAGTATTTTTAATATAGTTCAAATATTGACAAATCGTGAGGCAACTACGGGTGAATATAGTACTGTTCGTGAAACTGATCTTCTTGAATTTAAAATAATTGATTACAAGAATTTAAGTAAGAAAGAAAAACAAGATTTAATCAAACTTTTTGAAAAATTAAAAAAACTAAAATTTCCGTCATTTATGGATCAAATTAAAAATAGATTTGAAGGCAGAGTTGAGTTAGACAAAGCAATTTTAAAAGCAATAGGTTTCAATAGAACAGAAATAAATGAGTATTTACCCAGATTATATGATATAGTTTTACAGGAACTAACAGAAAAAAATAAATAAATATCGAATAATAATTCCTAGTTGAAAAATATTTCGGAAAATTTTTTATTCAAAAATCAATCTCAGGAACAATATCAGGATTTGCAGTTAAAAAAAATTTACAATGAAAACAAAATCATTAACCCCGACAGATGGTATCACAAAATGTGATACAAGCAAAAAATGGAGATCACCAATTGTGATGTCCAAAACGATAAAAAGTTGGTTTTAAAATTGATTAATTTTAGTGAGAATAATTAATTACTTGAACAATAAAGCAATAAAACAATAGAACAATTAAACAATTTGTTTTATAACAGTTAAACAGGAAAATTGACTATGCAAAAATCAATCTCAAGACATATTTCAGAATATGCAGTTAATCTGCAGTACAAAGATTTACCAAAAGAAGTTATCCACGAAGTAAAAAGATATCTTTACGATTCTATGGGTTGTGCTTTCGGAGGATATCATACCAAAGATGTTAGAATAATCCGCAACATTTATCAGGATATGGGCGGAACGGAAGAAGCAACGGTAATTGGATTTGGAGATAAAATTCCTGCTGTTAATGCATCTCTTGTCAACTCACTTATGATTCGTGCATTAGACTTTAACGATATTTATTGGAAAGAAGATCCATCTCATCCTTCAGATTTAATTCCAGCCGCACTATCAACTGCTGAAATGGTTGGTGCATCGATGGAAGACGTTATCACTGCAATTGTTCTTGCTTATGAATTTGAACAAAGGCTCTGCGAGTTTGCTGTTCCAGGAATTCGCGAACGTAAATGGCATCATGCAACCTTAACGCAATTTGTTTCTCCCATTGTTGCAGGAAAAATTTTAGGATTAACAGTTGATCAAATGGTGAATGCAATTGGAATCAGCGGAAGTCATAATCATACAATTGGTTGTCCTACTGCTGGAAAATTAACAATGATGAAAAACACTGTTGATCCGATGGCAACACAAGCAGGCGTATTTGCAGCACTTATGGCAAAACGCGGATTCACCGGAACTGAAGCAGTATTCGAAGGTAAAGAAGGTTTTATGGATTGCTTTCTTGGTTATAATGTTAAAGCGCAAAACGTTGAAGCTGTAAGCATGAAGGGAAGAGATGGTATCTCAGAATGGAAATGGAATATTGATAAACTGGTTGGCGGACTTGGTGAATCATATAAAATTCTTGAATGCAGTATGAAAGCATTTCCAACGGAAGCACTAACTCACACTCATATTTCAGCAACATTAAAAGCCGTAACAAAAAATAATATTAGTTATGATCAGATTGAATCTGTTACATTAACAACTTTAGCTCAAGCATATGATATTCTTTTTGATCCGCACAAGTATCGTCCGGAATCAAGAGAAACAGCAGATCACTCTTTACCATATTGTATTGCTGCTGCTTTAGTCGATCATAAAATTACAACTCAATCGTTCTCTGATGAAAAACTTAAAGATCCAAGAATATGGGAAGTAATTGATAAGATTAAAGGTGAACCATCAATAGAGTTTGAAAAGATGTTTCCTGCAAAACAGCCGAGTAAAGCTGTTGTTAAAACAATAGACGGAAGAGAATTTTCGGAATATCTTGAATATCCGAAAGGTGATCCACGCGAACCTATGACAATGGAGGATCTTGATAATAAATTTGAAGCTTTATCATCTCAACTATTTGTTGCCGGCAGAAGGAAAGAAATAAAAGATGCAATCTTTAGCGCAGAACTTATGACAGCAAGAGAGTTTGTGAAGAAACTTAATGTTTGATTGTTGCATTGATTCATTGTTAGAAAAACATGGATAAGAAATACTTAAAACTAAACGACATTGATGCTTACAAAATTGCTTTCAATTTGAGCAATTATGTTTGGGATTTAGTTATCAAATGGACTAGATTTAATTCTGATACAATTGGAAAACAATTTGTAAGGTCAGTCGATTCAATATCTGCAAATATCGCTGAAGGATTTGGGCGATACTCAAAGAAAGATAAAGTTAGGTTTTTTCGAATTAGTTTTGGTTCGATGTATGAGTCTTTAGATTGGAATGAGAAAGCATTTAAGAGAAACTTATTAAGTAAAAAAGAATACAGTTACATTTTTTCTGAATTGCAAAAACTTCCAAAACTTATACATCAACTCATTAAATTTACTAATTCTAAATTATCTGAATGACAACAATGAAACAATCAAGCAATACAGCAATATTACTATTGAAATAAATTATTTAGAATGAAATAGACGAGCTTTATATGAAACAAAATATAAAAAAAAGTTCCGCAGGCAAACGAGGCGAGTCAATTCGCTCAGATTGTTACTTTGAAATTGAACTGAAAAATTCAGGTCGCCAGACTCCGGCGAGTCTGCCGGACTCGACGAGTGGAATTAAGCTTAACATAAAAAGTAAAGTTCAGTCAATGTATGGAGAATCAATCAAAGAAATGGTTCTCGATATGTGCAAATTCTTTGGACTGAAGGATGCGAAGATTCTGCTTGAGG
The DNA here is from genome assembly GCA_022865965.1 of Ignavibacteriaceae bacterium. Classification (GTDB taxonomy): domain Bacteria; phylum Bacteroidota; class Ignavibacteria; order Ignavibacteriales; family Ignavibacteriaceae; genus JAGXRK01. The sequence goes on along the minus strand of JALHTS010000171.1, from coordinate 1,412 downwards.
ACCATGGCGCCCTGCCTTTTGTAATTGCTGCACGATTTGAACTCGCTGTAAAACGAATTTTCCCTGATTTAGAAAAAGAATATTTGCTACCACTTAATCAAAAAAATAAATACTTAACTTCAAGAGATAAATTAAGAAGAAGCAGACTTTATCTTCCAGGTAATGAACCAAAGTTTTTTGTAAATGCGGGACTTCACTCTCCTGATGGAATAATTCTGGATTTAGAAGACAGTGTAGCCCTTACAGAAAAAGATGCAGCACAATTACTAGTTCGTAATGCTCTGCGGTCTGTTGATTTTTATGGTGCCGAAAGAATGGTTCGTATAAATCAGCTTCCAAAAGGTTTAGAAGATTTAAAGTTTATTATTCCGCATAATGTTAATGTAATTCTAATTCCAAAGTGTGAATCAGCAGAACAAATTCATTTGCTTGAAAAGGAAGTAGAAAAACTTAAAAAGTTACATAAAATCCAATCCGCCAATGGCGGAGAAATTTATTTCATGCCAATAATTGAAAGTGCTCTCGGTGTAATTAAAGCTTTTGAGATTGCTTCCGCATCAAAAAATATTTGTGCTCTTGCAGTCGGATTGGAAGATTACACTGCAGATATCGGAACTCAACGCACTAACGAAGGACGGGAAAGTATTTTTGCACGACAGATGCTTGTTAATGCTGCAAAGGCGGCAGGTATTCAAGCTATAGATACTGTTTTTTCTGATATTGCTGATATGGATGCATTACGACAAAGTGTTATAGAGGCAAAGTCGCTTGGCTTTGAAGGTAAAGGTTGTATTCATCCGCGGCAGATAAAAGTTGTGCATGAAGCATTTGCCCCAACATCTGAAGAAATTGAAAAAGCTAAAAAAATTGTTCTTGCATTTGGAGAAGCAGAGAAAAAAGGACTTGGTGTTGTGTCACTCGGCAGTAAAATGATTGATCCGCCTGTTGTTAAACGTGCATTACGAACAATTGACTTGGCGATTATGAATAAAATTATATCAGAGAATTGGAGAAAAGAGCAATAGTACACTGATCAAACTGATTGTTTATGATTTTTTAAGATCGTAAATAATCTTAATCATCTTAATAATCAGTGTACCATTTATTAAATATTGAGGAATCAAAATGAAATTAGTAAAAAACGCAGCAGGAAGATTAGTCCCAACAGAAATAAATGAACAATCACAAGTTCCATTTAAGGGAGTTGATAAACACAAACCGAATGGATTTAAAGCCAAACCTATAGTCAGGACTTGTATTGATTATCCCACAGATGGTAATAAAGTTGTAAAAGATTTAAAGACGGCCTTAAAAAAAGCCGGACTGAAAAATGGCATGACAATTTCAACTCATCATCATCTTCGTAATGGTGATGCGGTTACAAATATGTTGTTTGATGCAATCAAAGAAAT
>JALHTS010000170.1 GCA_022865965.1 Ignavibacteriaceae bacterium | reverse complement strand
TTCAAAAAGTTTTTCATCCGGTTTTGTAATAATCTTCTTACTAAAATAAGTTGAAAATGATGCTGATAAATTATTTGCTGTTTCAAGAGCATCTTTCATTTTTGAATACTCGCCAAAAAGAAATGCTGTCACAAATCCTTCGCCGGGAAATTCAATATTAAGCAATTCAATATCTATAATCTTAAGAATTTGATTTAGAGCTTCACCAGCTAGTGCCACTGATCTGGTTTCAATAATTCCAATTGAATTTGTCATTGTTCAATTCCTTTCAGAAAATATTTTTCTACTTCAGGATTAAAATCAGTGATCATATGAGCGCATAAAAAACCACCAGATCTTTTTGATGCACTTTCTCCGGCTTTCAAAGCAGCTTCAACGGAGGGAGCATCTCCCTTAATCAAAATTGTTGTTATTGAAGCGCCAAGATCGATTTTTTCTATGTGGTTTAAATTTGCTGCTTTAAGCATTTGATCTGCAGCTTCTATTGCGGAAGTAAGATTGTTTGTTTCAAGGAATCCGGTTGCTGATTTTGTCATTAACGTGCTCCGATTTATTTGAATTTCAATCCGAAAATACGTTTAGATTGTTTAATTATCAATATGCTCCCGAAAAGACTTCTAAATTGAATCCAGATATTCCTGTAGAATAATGGAAGCAGAATTCATATCGATTAGGTTTTTATCGCGTCGCTTTTTCTTTTTATTCACAGATTCATTTATCTTTTTCTGTGCAATTGCTGAAGTAAAAGTTTCGTCCCACTCAATTACAGCGACATTAAATTCTCTGATTAATCTTTCTTTGAACTTTCTTACTTCCTTTACAATGGATGTTTTTGAAGTTTGTTCGTCAGATGGAACCCCGAGAACTATTTTTGTAATATTTTTTTCAATAATTATTTCGGATAATTTTTTGAAAAGTTCCCTATCATTTTGAAGTGTGGTTAGTGAAGAAGCAAATATATGAAGCGGATCAGAAACTGAAATTCCAATTCTCTTTAGTCCAAAATCAATTCCCAGAAACCTTGTCAGATTTTCATCATTCATTAACTGCTTTCGAATCTTTCAACAGTAAATATACCTTCCAGTTTCTTAATTCTATCAATTATACGTCCTAAATGTTCGAGATTATGAACATAAACTGTAACACTTCCATCAAACATTGAATCGGTTGTGCTGATATTTATAGATTTAATATTTGTATTCTGATAAGTCACAATTGCGTGAGCTATATCATTTAATATACCGGGTCTGTCTTCCCCTTTTACAGTTAATCCGGCAACAAATAAACTTTCTTCAGTTTCGGGCCATTGCACAGGAATTAGCTTACTTGAATCGGAAGAGGAAAGGTTGATAAGATTATTACATGTTTTACGATGTATCTTAATTCCCTCTCCTATTGTTATATATCCAATAACAGGATCACCTGGAATCGGATTACAACATTTGGCATACGAATATTTTATTCCGGAAGATTTGCCATCAACAAGAACACCGCCAATATCGCCTCTGGCAATATTTGCAAATTTATCAAATTGAAGTTCAACAGCTTGCTCTTTATCTTCTTTTTCTTTTGAAACAGAAAGTATCTCATCAAGGTTGAGTTTATTCTGTGCTATTGCCTTAAAGAATTGTCTCGTATTATCAAACTTAAGATTGTGTGCAAGTTTTAATAAATCACTTGGATTAAAGGTTAATTTTTGTTTTTTAATTCTTCTCTCCCAAAGTTCTTTACCTTTTTGAATGATGTCATCTTCTTCTTTATTGATCCATCTTCTTATGGCATTTTTCGCTTTGTGAGTCTTAACAAATTTAATCCAGTTTTTATTCGGATGTTGATTTTTGGAAGTGATGATTTCAACCTGATCTCCACTGTTAAGTTGAGTATCAAGAGGAATTATCTTACCTTCAATTTTAGCACCGATGCAGTGATATCCAACATTACTATGAATCTCAAAGGCAAAATCAACAGGAGTAGAACCAACAGGTAATCTTCTCAAATCACCCTTAGGAGTAAAAACATAAATTTCATCCTGATAAAGATTGAGTTTAAAACTTTCAAGCAATTCTTTTTTCTGATCGTCACGAGAAGCATTTTCAAAAATATCTCTTATCCAGTTTACCCACATTTCAAGTTCTTTATCTGTAGCAGTTTTGCTTTCTTTGTATTTCCAATGAGCAGCTACACCTTTCTCCGCTACTTCGTGCATTTGTTTAGTTCTGATTTGAACTTCCACTAATCTTCCATCCGGTCCAACAACCGTTGTATGAATTGACTGATAATTATTTGTTTTAGGTATTGATATATAGTCCTTAAAACGGTCAGGAACCGGAAGGTAGAGCTGATTTAAGATTCCCAGATTTGTATAACAATCATTTCTGTCTTCAGTATCCAGGATTATTCTTATGGCAAACAGATCATATATTTCTTCAAACGGTTTATTTCTCCGAACCATTTTTCTGTAAATACTGTAAAGATGTTTTGGTCTTCCGCTT
>JALHTS010000169.1 GCA_022865965.1 Ignavibacteriaceae bacterium | reverse complement strand
TTATCAGTTATTAGTTAATAGCCATGTAAGTCTTAAAGTTTATGATGTCCTCGGAAAAGAGGTTGCAACTCTTGTTAATGAAGAAAAACCCGCAGGCTATTATAATGTGGAATTTCCTTCTGTAGATACGCATCGCGATGCTTCTCTACCAAGCGGAGTTTATATCTATCAACTGGCTACCGGTAATTATATAAAAACAAAAAAAATGATACTGATTAAATAAGAGAATTAATCATTTTTATTCCAACCCCTATCAATAAAATTTGGCAGGGGTTTTTTATGAGATAAAATTACAATGTATTTCAGAAAAAAAATGGAATTAGTCTGTTGTGGAATCTATTCGGGAAGTCATTATTGACAAAGATCAATGCTTAACCTTCATTAAGTATGCTTGTATTTTAAACTGATTTTTTATTAGTTGCATTCGGTTTATAAAATTGTGAGAATTTTTCTCACAGCAGTATAGATAATCCCCTGTGTCAGGGTGTATTCTCTTCTGTATATAACAGGTCTGACTTTTTTGTAAAATCTTGCTCGTCATATTGTTGATCACTTATATTGGAAATACTATACAAATCAAATCGCCAAGTTTATTACTGCATCAATTAAAATTATTAGGTGGTTCTATGCGTCACATATTAAAAACTTAATTAACAATATCAATTAAAATATTTTATTAAATGTTTAACTCTTTTTCTCTTCGCTATTTTCTTACTAAAATCAAATAGGAGTAATAATGAAAATCATTACACTAATTCTTACACTTTTTCTTTTTTGTTCGATCTCCCTCCCACAGGATGTTAAAGGTAGCAAAGACCATCCGATGTTCAACCGTATGCCCGGGTACGATATTTCCACTTATGAAGAAAAAGAATTCGAGGTCTGTAACAAATTCTTGGACAGTAAGGGTCAACCCACAAGCGCCGAGGGTCATTTCTATTATATTAAATACGTCATCAAGAAAGGTGAAAGAGCGGCAACCGAGGCTCAGATTAACAAAAATTTTTCCGATGCGGTAGAGAAGATCGGCGGCACGGTGATATACAAACACCGCCAAATTGCTACTAGTATGAAACTCAAAAAAGATGACAAGGTAACCTGGGTGCAAGTGCGTACATACAATAAAGGTGGTGGCTATGAGCTCTGGATTATCGAAGAGGCTGCAATGAAACAGGATATAGTCGCTGATGCAAAATCAATGTACAATAATATTAATTCACAAGGTCGCGTAGCACTTTATGGAATCTATTTCGATTTTGATAAAGCTGAAGTTAAACCTGAATCTGATCCAACTCTTAATGAGATTTCAAAACTTCTTTCTCAAAACCCGGCTCTAAAACTTTATATAGTTGGACATACAGATAATGTTGGAGACTTCAAATACAATATGAAACTTTCACAATCCAGGGCTGAAGCGGTTGTAAAAACTCTTGTTTCAAAATATAACGTTGATAAAAGCAGGCTTACAGCAGCAGGAGTAGGACCGTTAGCTCCAGTTACTTCCAATGACACCGATGAAGGTAAAGCAAAGAACAGAAGAGTTGAGCTAATAAAATTAAATTAAATACAAAAAATGTTTTACAAGCAGATTAAAACTTTTAAGAAAATATATAAAACATTGAACACTTCCCTCATAGGAGTTTCAAAACTTAAATGAAATAGGAGAAAAAAATTATGCGTAATCAAAAAGTCCCAAATTCGCTTATAGTATTTATAATCTTACTTTTGTCAAGCACAACCGGGTACGGTCAGTTCAAAGCAAAAATGGTATTTAATACTATGGACAAAGAACGACTTTTTACAGTTTATTCGGCTGATGCTGGTTATCGTTATGAATTTGATGAAGACGGTCAAAAAGGCGTTGTTATTGTAGAAAAAGATTCACGGCAATTAATTATTCTGATGCCGCAGCAAAAAATGGCTATAAAAAGCCCCTCTGAAAGTCCTATGAGTATGGGGAGCGATCCGCTTAAATCATTTGAACACTATAAAGAAAGCGGAATTTTAAAAGAGGTTGGTAAAGAAACTATTAATGGAGTTGAATGTACCAAATCGGAATTATACAATAAAGAGAATCCCACCCAAAAAATGTTTACCATATGGACCTCTGACAAGTATAAATTCCCGATGAAGATGATAAACCATATTGATGGTTCCGAAGGATCAGGTATGGAATTGAGAGATGTTGAACCATGGACTCCCGATGCCAATAGTTTTTCTATTCCTGTGGGATACCAGGTAATGGACATGCCCGGAATGATGCCAGGAAAGCAAAAGAAATAAACCTAACCTTTAGGATTGCAAAGATTAATAGAGAGTTATTAATACATAGCTTTAATTTATAATTTCTATAAAAGGAAAGCTGGATAAAATGAAAACAGGAAT
>JALHTS010000168.1 GCA_022865965.1 Ignavibacteriaceae bacterium | reverse complement strand
TATTATTCATATAGTTAAACATTCCTTCGGTAAATTGTGTTACAACTTATCAAAAAAGCGAAATTTTAACAACTGAATTTGATGTCAAACAGTACGCTGATTTAATATTATTTATTAAGATAAAAATCATAAAGTATCATAGCTATCTTAATAATCAGTGTACTATTTTTCATTTCTAATATTTAAACTAAAACATTAAATGATTATTATGATCAATTAACTATTTATGTTTGTGAGAATTTTAAGTTTAATATGCGGACTAGTTCTATTGATGATGTTATTTTAATAATAAATAAAACCTGATACCATAGAATTATTTGTAATATAATGGTAATTTTGATATACTAAATAAATCGACATGGAGACAAATTGAGTCGCGATAATAAATTTGTTCGTTCTTTAATTCAAAGTGCTCTTCAGGGAAATAATTCCGCTTTAGAGCAGCTTTATAATATGAATTTGCCCCAAATTTATGCTTTGACACTAAGACTTACCGCTAATATCGAAACAGCCGATAAACTTACTCAAGATGTTTTAGTCGAAGCCTGGAAACAATTAGGTTATCTTAGAGAGGATGCGACATTCTCAACATGGATTTCCAGTATTACTGTATATCAATGTTTGAAATACTTAAGAGACAATGATAATCCGAAATATCTTGATGTCGCTCACCTGCCGTCGAAAGATCCTTTGGAAAAATCAATTTTAGATTTACCAAAAAATGAACGTATACTTTTTATTCTTCATTACTTTAAAAAATACAGCATTGATGAAGCGGCTGATCTTTTAGCTATACGAAATAGCGAGGCAATTATATTCCTTGAAGAAGGAGAAAGAAAAGTAATTGCAAAAACTCCGAAAATCACTTCAAAAGAAGATCTTGCAGAAAGTATAAAAAAGATTAATGTTAATCTTACTCCCAAAAACAATCTTATAAAGCAAGCTCTTACTAGTATTTATAGAATAAAATCTGAAGATGAGTTTAGAGATAATTTTATAAGTGAACGCAACGAAGAAGAAAAAGGTGAAGATAAAAGTGACTCTGAAGCTAAGGAGAAAGGGAAAAAAGGCTTGGAAGGTTTATTAAAAAAGATTTTGCCGAAACGGAAATAGTATTATAATACTTATTGATAAAGCGGATCAACAAGATCCGCTTTTTTTATCTCTTGGGTCGATAAATATGCGAGCTTTGTCCAAAGAAAACTTCTGCCGCTTCCATAATTGTTTCAGATAAAGTTGGATGAGGATGAATTGTAAGTTTCAAATCTGTAACATTAGCTCCCATTTCAATGGCAAGAACACCTTCTGCTATTAACTCGCCAGCACCGGGGCCACAAATTCCTATTCCAATTAATCTTTGTGTCTCAGGATCAACAATTAATTTTGTTACGCCGTCATTTCTATCAAGAGTGACCGCTCTGCCACTTGCAGCCCAGGGAAATTTTGCAACTTCGTATTTTATTCCGTCTTTCTTTGCCTGTTCTTCTGTCAATCCTGCCCATGCAATTTCAGGGTCAGTAAATACAACAGCAGGAATTGCAAGCGGTTCAAATGCAACTTTGTGTCCTGCAATAAATTCAACTGCGGTTCTACCTTCATGCGAGGCTTTGTGTGCAAGCATTGGTTCACCGGCAATATCACCTATTGCAAAAATATTCTGATCTGTTGTTTGTAATTGCTTGTTAACATTAATCCAGCCGCGATCGTTAACTGTAACTTTTGTATTTTCTAAACCAAGTCCTCGCGTTTCCGGTTTTCTCCCTACTGACATTAAAACGTAATCATAAACTTTATCAGCAACATTTCCTTTGTCATCCTGAATCTTAACACTTATTCCGTTTTCAACTTCCTTCATCTCTAAAACTTTGCTGTTTGTCATAACCTCAGCAAACAATTTTTTAATTCGCATCGAAAGATAATTTACAAGATCACGATCAGCACCGGGTAAAAGACCAGGCATCATTTCAACAACAGAAACTTTTGTTCCTAGTGCTTCATAAACCGAACCGAGTTCAAGCCCAATGTAACCACCGCCAACAACCAAAAGTGATTTGGGAATTTCAGGAAGATCAAGTGCTGAGGTTGAGTTTAATAATCTTTTAGATTGAATATCCAAAGAAGGTATTGTTGCGATAACAGAACCTGTTGCAATGATTGCCTTCTCAAAAGAATGCTCAATAGTCTGCCCATCAACTTTTTCTATCTTTAATGTTGATGAGTTGATGAAACTTGCTCTGCCTTGTATAAAATTTATTTTTCTTTGTTTGGATATTTGTCCAAGTCCGTTGGTAAGTTTGTTTACAACATTGTTCTTAAAATCACGAAGCTTGTTGATATCAATCTTTGGTGCACCAAATTCAATTCCCCAATTCTTTGCTTCTTCTGCTTCGTGAATAAGTTTTGCAACATGAAGAAGCGCCTTGGAAGGAATACATCCACGGTAAAGACAGACACCCCCGGGATTCTTATCAAGATCAATTAGTGTAACATCCATTCCAAGATCAGCGGCAAGAAAAGCAGCGGCGTATCCGCCAGGTCCGCCACCGATTACTGTAAGTTTAATTTTATCAGACATAAATCATTTCTCTCAGTTTTGTTTCATTGCTTCACTGTTGGATTGTTTTAATAACAATGAGACAATAAAACAATTGAACAATTGAACAATAAATATTTATAAAAGTAGTTTAATTGGATTCTCCAGTCCTTCAACAACAAATCT
>JALHTS010000167.1 GCA_022865965.1 Ignavibacteriaceae bacterium | reverse complement strand
TTCGTTGCCCTCAAATTTTTACCCCCCACCTTTAGCTTAGATGAGGAAGCAAAGCAGAGGTTTATCCACGAAGCAAAAGCTGCTTCTGCTTTAGAGCATAACAATATTTGTACGATCTACGAAATTGGTGAGACTGACGATGATCAATTGTTTATTTCCATGGCTCACTACGAAGGTGAAACATTAAAACAAAAAATTGAAAAAGGTCCGTTAAAAACAAATGAAGCTATTGATATTGGAATTCAGATTGGAGAAGGGTTAGCTAAAGCACACGAAAAAAATATAATTCACAGAGATATTAAACCAGCAAATATTTTCATCACGAATGACCGAGTTGTGAAGATACTTGACTTTGGATTAGCAAAAGTCTCGGGTCAAACACAACTGACACAAATGGGCAGCACAGTTGGAACTGTGGCTTCTATGTCACCTGAACAGACTAAGGGAGAAAATGTTGATAATAGAGCAGATATCTGGTCATTAGGTGTTGTGATTTATGAAATGTTGACAGGAACGATTCCCTTTAAAGGAGATTATGACCAGGCAATAATATACTCAATCCTGAATGAGGAACCTGAACCTGTACCTGAAATTGATGAAAGACTTCAGCATATTATTAGTAAAGCACTGGCAAAGAATTCTGATGACCGTTACCAGGGTGCCGGAGAGATTGTTGGCGAACTAAAGAAAATAAAAGACAGCCAGATCAAAAAGAGAGTTGTAAAGAAGCCAAAACTACCGTGGATAATTTTAGCAGCATCAGCAGTAGTAATTATTGCCGTTGCAATTTATTTGTTTTTGCCTTCTTCAAAAAATGTAAAAGAAGTAGAAACAATTAAAACAATAGCCGTTCTTCCATTTATAGATATGAGCCCTAATAAAGACCAGGAATATTTCTCAGATGGAATATCAGATGAACTGATAAATACTCTTTCAAGAAATCCGAAACTGAGAGTAACTGCCCGCACATCTTCATTTTATTTCAAGGGGACAAAAACAAATATCAAAACTATTGCTCAGACACTTAATGTTAATCACATTCTTGAAGGGAGCGTTCGAAAATCAGGAAACAATTTACGTATCTCGGCTGATCTTGTAAATGCTGAGACAGATGCAACGCTTTGGTCTAATAGTTATGATGGAACAATGAGTAACATATTTGCTCTTCAGGATTCAATCTCCGGTTCTGTGGCTGAAGCACTTAATGCAACCTTACTAGGAAAAGGGACAGCACCGTCGAAGCAGAAAACCAACTCCGAAGCTTACAACTTATATCTGCTTGGAAATCATTATTATGCTCTCTATGGTAAAGACAATTTTAAAAAGGCAATAGAATATTACGAACAAGCTTTATCAATTGATTCCGCCTACCTGCCTGCCTGGGCTGCATTATTAAATGTTCGTCTTAAACAGCATTTTATGGGTCATGTTCCGCTATATCAAAATTATGTGGAGATTCGAGAGGGAGTGGAGAAGATGCTTGCGCTTGATCCAAACTTCGCGGATGCATATGTAAGGATGGGCCAGATAAAACTAGTGTATGATTGGGATTGGGAAGGAGCAGATAAATGTTTTAAGAAAGCACTTGAGCTTGAGCCGGAGAATAGCTCTGCTCTGAATGAAGCTTCTTTTTTGAATCGCACGCTTGGGAAATTTGAAGAAGCTATTAACCTTCAAAAACGCTCCATAGAAATTGATCCATTAAATGCTGGGTCATATATGGGTCTTAGTTTAATAGAGTGGTATATGGATTTGCCCGATAGATCAACTTCTACTTTAAAAAAATGCTTGGAAATAAACTCTCGATATGCTGCTGCTCATCTGCAAATAGGTCTTAACTATCTTGAAAAGGGACTGCCTGATTCGGCCCTAACAGAGATATTGAGGGAAACTGACCCGATATGGCGAATATACGGGATGGCGATTGGATACTATGCACTTGGCAGGAAAAAAGAAGCTAATGATAAATTAAATGAATTTATTAAAAAATATCAGAACGAATGGGCATTCCAAATTGCAGAGATTTATGCTTACAGAAATGAAAAAGATAAAGCATTTGATTGGCTTGAACGTGCGTACAATCAACGTGATACCGGAATTCCTTATTATTTAAAAGGGGACCGTCTTATGCGTAATTTAGTTAAAGACCCGCGCTATGCAGCATTTATGAAAAAGATAAATTTTCCAATGTGAGGGAATTAAGATGATTGGCAAGACAATATCACATTATAAGATTTTAGAAAAGCTCGGTGGAGGCGGAATGGGTGTGGTATATAAAGCTGAGGATACCAAACTTCATCGTACAGTTGCACTCAAATTTTTACCTTCAGAACTTACTCGCGATGACGAAGCAAAAAATAGATTCATCCAAGAAGCACAAGCTGCCTCCTCTCTTGATCATAATAATGTTTGTGTTGTTCACGAAATTGATGAGACAGATGATGGTCAAATTTTCATTTCTATGAATTGCTATAATGGTGAGACACTGAAGAAGAAGATAGAACGCGGGCCAATTAAAACTGACGAAGCGATTGATATCGCTGTACAAATAGCCAATGGTTTAAAAAAAGCTCACGAACAAAAAATCATTCATCGTGATATTAAACCTGCTAACATTTTTATCACAAATGATGGTATTGTAAAGATACTCGATTTCGGATTAGCAAAATTATCCGGTCAGACGATGATGACAAAGATGGGCTCAACTTTAGGAACAGTTTCTTATATGTCACCCGAACAAGCAAGGGGAGAAATAGTTGATCACCGGACGGATATCTGGTCACTTGGCATTGTACTTTATGAAATGCTCACCGGGTTGTCACCATTCAAGGGTGATTACGAACAAGCAATTCTATACTCTATTTTGTCAGAACAACCTAGTCCGATTACAAGTATGCGAACTGGAATTCCAATTGAATTCGAACGAATTGTATTTAAGGCTATGGCTAAGAAACCGGAGGAGCGTTTTCAGCATATTGACGAGATGATCGTTGACCTGAAGAAATTATTAAAAGATTCTGAATCGATAATCATTGAAAAACAAAAACCGGCAGTAGTTCGGGAAAAATCTTTTTACAGAAAACATAAAATATATATTATATCAGCGGCAGTTCTGCTTATTGCTGCAATTACATTTTTTTTGCTAAAACAACTATTATCTGAGGATGTTTTTATTTCAGAACCTACTCCAATTGCTGTTTTCAGTTTTGAGAATCAAACCGGCGACGATTCATTCGATTATTTGCAGAAAGCAATTCCGAATCTTCTAATAACAAATCTTGAGCAATCAAAATATTTCCGTGTAACCACCTGGGAAAGAATGCAGGATCTTCTTAATCAAATGGGCAAATACGATATAAAGATTATTGATAAAGACCTGAGTTTTGATATATGCCGGAAGGATGGTGTTGATATAATTGTCATAGGTAGCTATGTAAAAGCTGGTAATATGTTCGCTATTGACATTAAAGTACTGGATGTAGCAACAAAACAGATAATAAAAAGTGCAAGCGCAAAGGGTGAAGGTATTGGCAGTATCTTAAAATCCCAGATTGATGATTTAAGCAAGGAAATTTCGCAAAGTATTGGTATTTCATATAGTAAAATTGCTGCTGAAAGAATGCGGGTTATTGATGTCACAACAAATTCAATGGAAGCTTATAATTATTACTTAAAGGGGAGAGACAACTATGATAAATTTTATTCTAACGAAGCCAGAGAGAATTTCGAAAAGGCAATTGAAATAGACCCCACCTTTGCAACTGCATATCTTTACCTTTCTCGCGCATATTCTTCACTACAGGAAACTAAGAAGAGAGATGAAGCTTTGGAAAAAGCATATCTCTCTTCAGAAAAGACTACAGAAAAGGAAAGGTTGATGATAAATGCTTATTACGCGTCGACAATTGAAAGAAACGGTGAGAAACAGTTGCAAATATTGAATGAGTTAGCGGCTAAATATCCGAAAGAAAAGATAGTGCATTATGAACTTGGTGTCTACTACGAATTTAGGGATATACACAACGAAGCTATTGATGAACTTAATAAAGCTCTTGCGCTCGATCCCAATTATAGCGTTGCAATAAATCAAATTGCTTATATTTATTCAAAACTCGGGAACTATGAAAAAGCGATAGGGTACTTAAAAAAATATTCTGAATTGAATCCGGAAGATGCAAATCCGCTTGATTCTATGGGTGATTATTATTGGAGAATTGGTAAGATTGATCAAGCTATAGAAAATTACCTTAAAGCTCTTAAAGTAAAGCCCGATTTCTATGGCTCCGCAGCCAAATTGAGTTATATTTCTGCAATGGAAGAAAACTATGAAGAAGCCGAAAGATGGATGAATAAGGCAGTTGAAATTGCTCCTTCTACCGGATCAAAAGCAACTATTTATTGGGTAAAAGCTTTTCTTAACAGTTGGCGCGGTAAAATAAACCTTGCAACAGAAGACCTTAATAAAGCCAGAGAATTGTCTGAAACACTTAGTAATAAATATGTTAAAGCAGGATCAGATTGGTTACAAGCTTTTATTCTTTATGATACCGGGAAATTAGAATTTGTTAGCCAATATTATCTTGGGTGGTTAGATTATATTAACAAATATTCTACTACGGATCGGATTGATAACATTGCAGAATATAAGTTTGTAATGGCATTGGTAGATATTGAACAGAACTTAATAGATTCAGCAAAAATAAAATTGGCAGAAATAAAAACCCTTATGCCAAAAATAATTGAAAATAAAAATCGGGTTGAGTTTGAAAACGATTTGCTTAAAGCTGAAATTCTACTGGCAGAAAATTCCCCAGTAAAAGCCATTACTGCTTTTAAAAATGCGACTAAACAAAATATACCGAATTTGACTTATCCGGTTATTGTATGGTACAATGTTCCTTTTATGAAAGATGGATTAGCTCGAGCTTATCATAAAGCAGGACAATTAGATAAAGCTATTTCCGAGTATGAAAGATTGACAACATATAATCCTCAGGGCAAAGATAGGTATCTAATTCATCCAAGATATCATTATCATTTAGCAGTTTTATATGAAGAAAAAGGATTAAAGGATAAGGCGATTATGCAATACAAAAAGTTTTTAGAACTCTGGAATGAAGCAGATAAAAATTTACCAGAACCAATTGATGCTAAGAAAAGGTTAAACAAATTAATAGGTTTGAAAAAATTATGATCGGCAAAACCATATCACACTATAAGATTACTGAGAAGCTCGGCGGAGGTGGAATGGTTTGCTTATAAAACTGAAAATACTAAACTTAAACGAATTGTCGCATTCTTTTTTTAAAACCTGCCTGTCCGGCAGGCTGGTTTATACTTGTCGTTTATATTACCGCTTGCAGTAAATCGGAATTATCCGTCTGTATGAGTAATAATCCTCATTACTTATAGAAATGAAACTAAAATAACCTTTGCTAATTATCTCGTAAAAGCCATACAAAAAAAAGTCATTTTCTCTTCAAAACTTTTCCTGCAAGTTTTCCCGTATGTTCTCCTTTGTTAATAACTACTTCGCCGTTCACTAAAACATATTCAATTCCTTTCGCATATTGATGAGGCTTAATATAATCCGCTTTATCTATGATATTATCAAAATCAAAACAAACAATATCGGCAAACATACCAGCAGCAATTTTTCCCCTATCGAATATACCAAGTGTCTCTGCAGGAAGTGACGTAATTTTTCTTATTGCTTCAGGTAAAGAAACAATCTTTTCATCTCTTACATATTTTCCAAGAAATCTCGGAAAAGTACCGTAACTTCTCGGATGCGGACTTCCTTCAGATAATTTACCGTATGTTGCTCTTGCTGATCCATCAGAAGCTACCATACAGAATGGATGAGCTAAAATTCGTTTTGTATTTTCCTCGCTCATGCCAAATCCGCACATAGAAACTCTTCCTTTTTCATCGATCAATAAACGCCTTGTAAATTCAAACGGATCTTCATTGGTTTCGTCTACAATTTGTTGAATTGTTTTTCCCTCAAACTGTTTATTTTCTATTTTGTCAACACCTGAAATGAGAACAGCATCCCAAGAGCTTAATCCAAAAACTTTTAAAAGAACATATGCTTTTATTTTATCAAGTTCATTTTTGTTTTCAAGCCTTTGTAAAAATTTTTCTGTTCCTCCCTCTCGAGCCCATAAGGGAAATAGATTTGAAAGACCTGTACTGAAGGCAGTGTAAGGATATCTATCCATCGTTACACGAGTCCCGGAATTATTAGCATTTTGAATAATTGCAAACATCTGATCACATTTATGCCAATTAGATGAACCCTGTAATTTAAGATGAGATATATTAACCGGAATATCCGCTCCCCTTCCTATTACTATTGCTTCCTCAATTGCTTCAAGTACTTTATCGGCTTCATTCCTCATATGAGTGGCATAAATTCCTCCATCAGCCTTCATTACTTTACAAAGCTCAATTATTTCTTCAGTGGATGCAAAACTTCCCGGAGTATATTCAAGTCCGGATGAAAGTCCATAAACTCCTTGCTCCAATGCTTCATGAACAAGGTTTTTCATTTGTTCAATTTCTTCTCTTGTTGCCGGTCGATCATCCTGACCAACCACATAACGACGAATAGTTCCCTGTCCCACAAAAGTGACAAAATTTATTGCTGATTTATTTTCTTCCAGAAGCTTGAAAAAGTCATTGAAGCTTTCCCATTTTCTGTCATCTACTTTATATTCTTCATCTGGAAAATGTGATTTCCTAGGAGCAACGGAACTGCCATCCTGACCAGCTGCTTCGGTAGTTACACCTTGCCGTATTTTACTCTCGGCGTTTGGATTTATAAACAAACCGGTATCAGTGTGGGAATGAATATCAATAAATCCGGGTGTAACTTTTAATCCCTTAGCATTGATAATATTTAAAGCTGAACTATCATCAATAATACCAGAATTTTCTAACGCTAATATCTTCCCGTTTTTAATTCCTATATCTCCAAGAAACTCTTGTCTTCCAGTGCCATCTAAGATGGTTCCGTTTTTTATTAGAATATCAAAAGAAGGACTCCCTATTTTAGCAATTAACGAAGAAGTCCCACCGATAGTTCCTGCTGCAAGGGTT
>JALHTS010000166.1 GCA_022865965.1 Ignavibacteriaceae bacterium | reverse complement strand
CCATTGTGGAAGTTGAGCTGAATAAATAATTAATTTTGCGAAAAGTATTGCGGAGGAATAGGTTTTCTTCCTGCGTATCCGGTTTTCATATCGTGATAGAAAAGAATATCCTCTTCATCGCTTTGCCAGCTAAGAAAAACTTCTTTGTTTTCAATTATCGCAGGGAAGTCAACTAAACCGATTGTAAAGTTTGCATCTTTGTAATAACAGCCAATCTCTTCAAGCTCGTTTAAAAAATGATTTACCTCACCTGCCATTTTTTTAATGCGTGAATCATCCTCTAAATTACCGCCAATCTCTTCGGCTAAAAGGCGCATTTCTCTTGTTGTATCAAGAATATCTTTCACAATTTTCTTAACAAGAGGCAGGGTTTTTCTCGCTTCTTCAGGTGTAAAGTATTTTATTGCTGTTGTCATGCTCATTTAAAAATTGTGCGTAAAAATACAATTAAATTTTGAATAAAAAAGCTAATTTTATCCCTGAAGTTATTATTTGAGAATATGAGCCATTATCAACTTTAGTTGTCAAAAACCAGGACAAAAAAGGTTAATAAAAAATAATATCAACACTTTATCGGATTTTCTTTTTGATTATATTATTAATGCTGTAATAAACATATTATAAGAGCCATATGACCGCAGATATGATTATAGTTATTGCTATTGTAATAGGCGCAGCAATTTTATTCGCAACAGAAAAACTTCCGGTTGACTTAACAGCAATTCTTGTAATGGCTGTTTTACTTGTATCAGGAATTATTACTCCGGAAGAAGGTATTTCGGGATTTAGTAATACAGCCACAGTTACTGTTGCGGCAATGTTTATTATAAGCGCTGCATTAAATAATACCGGAGCGGTTCTATTTGTTGGTGAATTAGCCTCAAAAATGTTTAGGTACAATTTCTGGCTCGGAGTAATATCTGCGATGATTGTTGTAGGGCTCCTTTCTGCATTTATAAACAACACACCGGTCGTGGCAGTATTTATTCCTGTGGTTCTGAAAATAGCATCTTCTAATAATCTTAGCCCCTCAAAAATTTTAATGCCAATTTCATTCGCCTCTATGTTTGGCGGAGTATGCACATTAATCGGTACATCAACAAATATTCTTGTCAGCTCAATTGCTGTGCAACACGGGGAGGCACCATTTGGTATGTTTGAATTTACTTCGCTTGGCTTATTGTTTTTTGCTGCCGGAATGGTTTATATGATTTTGTTTGGCGTAAGAATGATAAAGCCAAATGATGTGCCCACTGACTTAACACAAAAATACAGGATGAGCGATTATCTTACCGATATTGTCCTTCTTCCCGAAGCAAAATCTGTCGGGAAGCGGTTGGCTGAGTCACCCCTTGTTAAAGAGCTGGAGATAGATATTCTTGATGTTGTTAGAAATGAAAGACGATTGCTTCGCCCAACCTCTGAAATAGTTTTTGAAGCAAACGATATTTTAAGAGTAAGATGCGATGTAAAAAAGTTTCAGGAGCTTAAGGATAGAGCGGGTATAAAATTAAAATCCAATCTTAAACTTCATGATGAAGATTTCCAGGCGGAAGATCTTGTTCTTGTTGAAGCTATCGTAGCTCCTAATTCCAGGTTGATCGGGAAAACGATTAAATCATCCAGGTTCAGAAATCTTTATAGGGCAAATGCTTTGGCATTAAGACATTCAGGTCAATTATATCGTACTGAATTTATTGATGTTACATTAAAACCCGGAGATGCACTTTTACTTGAAGTAAGAAAAGAAAATCTGGAAGAATTAAAACGCGATCCTGATTTTGTTCTTGTTTCCGGGGTTGATCATCCTAAATATCGCAAGAATAAAATTATTCCCGCTTTATTAATCGTGGCGGGAGTTATTATTACGGCAACTTTGAATATTCTGCCTATAATGATAAGTGCAATTGTCGGATCAATATTGTTGGTCTTTACAAAGTGTATTTCACTAACAGAATCATATAAGTCGATAGAGTGGAATATTATCTTCTTGCTCGGAGGTATTTTGTCTTTGGGCATTGCATTAGAAAAAACCGGCACAGCGCTTTTGCTGGCAAATAATATTATTAATCTTGTAGGATTTTTAGGCCCGGCCGCCATTGTTGCAGCATTCTATTTAATAACCATGATCTTTACATCAATTATGTCGAACAATGCCAGCGCTGTTTTGCTCGCGCCTATTGCTCTTGCTGTTGCCGAATCAATGGGAATAAGTGCGAGACCATTGTTAATGGCAGTTACTTTTGCGGCTTCGGCAAGCTTTATGACTCCCGTTGGCTACCAGACAAACACAATGATATTTGGTGTTGGACAATATAAGTTTTCAGACTTTTTAAAAGTGGGTACTCCTCTGAATATTCTGTTCCTGATATTGGCTACAATATTTATTCCGATACTCTTTCCGTTTTGAAAAATTATAATGGCCAGAAAACAGAAATCATAATCAAACCGATAATCATTACAACTATTGTAAGCGGCAGCCCGACTTTTGTATAATCAGAAAATTTATATCCACCCGGTCCCATTACAAGAACATTGGCAGGATGTGAAACGGGACTTATAAAACTCGCTGATGCGCTTACAGCCAATACCATCATTATTGCATATGGAGAAATACCAAGCTGCTGTGATATTGAAATAAATATCGGCGCCATAAAAACAACCAACGCCGAAGTTGGAATAAATGCACCGGCAGCAGTGATCAGCAGATATAGTAAAATTAATATTCCCCAATCGCCAATAAAATTGTGAAGTGAAAGAATATGGGCAGAAACCAAATCTGCTGTTCCTGTTTTTTGAATTGCAATTCCGAGCGGCATCATACCGGCAATAAGAAAAATAGCTTTCCAATCGATAGATTTATAAACATCCTCTATTGCAAGACAGCCCGTAATTATCATTAACACAACAGCAGATAATGCTGCCGTTGAAATGGGAAGCCAGCCTAAGAAAACAGCAAACACAAAGAAAAGCAGTATGCCGCCGGAAACAGGGGCTTTCTTCTTATTTAATATCTGAGGAGCCTCCTGACTTAAGATTATATAATCTCCGTCCGCCTTTAGTGTTTTTACTTTTTCTCTTTTACCCATTAAAAGCAACGCATCACCAAAACGAAGTTCAATGTCGCGCAGATTTGTTCTAATTGCTTTTCCTTCACGCCAAATTGCAATAACCTGCAATCCATATTTCTCCCTGAAATGAATATCGCGCAAAGTTTTTCCCGCAACATTGGAGCGCGGCGCTAAAGAAACTTCAATCAATCCAACCTGATCAGATTCTAAATTGTCAATCTTTGCTGTTGATTCGCTTTCAAATTGCAGATTTTGTAAACCCCGCAGTAAATCAAGATCATCTTTGCGGCAACTGATTACAAGCTTATCGTTATGTTGAATGATTTCATCCTGTCCGGGCATTGTAATTATTTTTTCTCCGCGGATAATAGCAACCACGTGCAATCCGAACACCGCGCCCATTCTGCTTTTTGATAAAGTTTTATCAATAAGGGTTGAATCTTGGGCAATCTTTACAATAAACAAGCGCTCCTGCAAACTATATTGTTTTTCCAGATCATCTTTTGAAACTTTTCTACATTTTACAAAATTAGATGTTGAAGTTAATTTTTCTAAAATTTCTTCTTTACCGCGGATCAGCAGAACATCGCCTTTCTGAATAATGTGCGATGCAAGATGACTTCGTTTTAGTGTCTCGCCCTGCTTTATTGCCAGTACGTTTATGCGGTAGTTTTTTCTGAAATTGATTTCATAGTAAGATTTATTAATTATTGAAGAGTTTTCAGCAACAGTCACTTCTGCAAATTTTATTTCGTCAGAAATTAGAATATTTAGTGCGGAATGATTGTCCTCCAGCTGAAGATTCTGCCAACCGCGGAATTCTTTTAATCTGTCTAATCTTCCCTCAATAATAATCACATCATTAGCGTTAAGTTTTGTAGAAGGATCGGGAGCCAACATAGTTTTGTGGTTTCTTAGAATAGCAACAACTGTTAGTCCGGTAACTGTTCCGATATTAATTTCAGAAATGGATTTGTCTATAAGAAAAGAATCATCTGGAACTTTTAATGCGTTCATTCTTTCCTGAAGCTCATACTGGTCCTTGAGGTTTATTTCAGTACCGAGAGTTTCTTTTACCAAATTTCGTTTAGGCAAAAAACGTTTTCCCAGGAACGCCATAAACAATATTCCGCTGATGAGAACGACAATACCAACCGGAGTAAAATCAAACAAACCAAAGGGAGTAAAATTATTTTCGCGAAGAGCATCGCTTACAAGCAGATTAATGGTAGTTAAAATTGTTGTGAATCCGCCAAGCAATACTCCGAAAGCCATTGGTATAAGTAATCTGGAAGGCGAGTGTCCGGTTATTCTTGATATACTCATTACAACCGGAAGCATTAAAGCTGCTACACCAATGTTGTTCATAAAAGCAGATAACAAACCGGAGAAAGACATTATAACTATAATTAAACTTGTTTCGCTCTTGCCTGAAAACTTTAGCACATTATTGCCGATCATATTAGCGATGTTGGTTTTAACAAGTGCGGCGCTTAATATGTACATTGTCCAGATAGTTACAACTGCGGGATTTCCGAATGCGGCAACAGCTTCGCGCGGAGTTACCAAACCGGTGATTGCAAGAAAGCAAAGCACGATCAATGCTGTAACATCCACTCTCAGCTTTCCGCTGATAAAAAATATCAACGCAAAAACCAGTATAAGTGCTACGAGCAATATTTCAATTGTCATAATTTAATTTCTTGTGGAAACATTATAAGTGTGTTTTATAGTTGTTCTTTAACATTCAGTCCCACTTTTTTACTTAGTCTGCCAAGCGATTCAATTTCCCTGTCGGTTAAAACGTTAAATCTTTCAGTTATAAGTTTTAGGTGTTTCGGAAAATAATCCAAAATAAATCTTTTCCCCTGATCAGTTAGGTTAACAATAAAATTTCTTCTGTCTTTTTCGCTTCTTTCTCTTTTAACCAGTCCGCCCTTTTCAAGGTTATCAAGCACAGTTACAAGGTTGCTGTTGCTCGTTAATAATTTTGATGCAATTTCTTTCTGGTTCATTGGCCCAAGATGAAGCAGCACTTCCAGTACGCCAAACTGACTGTATGTTAATCCGTATTCGATTAACTGGCGGCTGAGCTGACTTTCTAAAGATGAGGCTGCCCTTGAAAATCGGATGTATGCATCGAGAATCCTTACTTCTTTCTTGCTGCCTTTATATTTTGTTCCCATAATGTACTTACTTTATTTGATGTCGAATTATTTGATGCTAACATAATAAAATCTATTCACGCCGTCAAGCTATATTAACTTGTATGATGGTATTATAGCCGTCAATAGCGGATGTTTGGCAAACACCTATTATTAACTTACCTTACGCAACATAACTATAATCCAGTCATTCTGGCTCGTTCCGGCAGAACGGAGTTCTGACGAACTTGTCCAGAATCTGAAACATACTCTAAACACAAAGATTCCGGACTCATTTCATTCACCGGAATGACCTCTTACGTAAGGTGAGTTATTAACATCTAATAAAAATGATTTTTTAAAAGCATTTTTTATTTATTTAACTCAAATATTTGTTAAAGAATAGCTAATTTTACCGTCAATAAAAATATAAGTTTATTTATTCAACTGTTTTTATATGTTATTATACAAAATGATTTTACTTTTTCACCAAACATATATTTATCATTTTAATTGTAAAGAAGATATTCTTTATAATCACTCATTACTACGTTTAAAATTTCAATCAACTGTGAGTTATCAATGAAAAAGTTTTTTTTATTATTCATTGTTTTAGCTGTTTTTCTTTCTTACGGACAAATGAATGCACAATCACGAATTCTTACTCTTGAAGATGCAATTCATTTAGCACTTGAGAATAATACCGACATTAAGGTTTCTTTAATGAACACAGAAAAATCTCGTGCAGCAGTAAGAGAGGCTTTTGGATACGCTCTGCCAAGTCTTGATCTATCTGCAAGTTTTGCACATTTTCTAAAAAAACCTAAAATGCCGTTTCCGGATTTTGAGGCTTTGCTTACAAATGCCACTTATAATATTTTGTTTGAAGAGGGGGTAATACCACGAGACGAGAGTAAATTCATACCGATGCAAACACAACTTCAGTCTTTTGCGCAAACAAATAACTACGAAGCTTCGCTAACACTATCACAAATTCTTTTCAGCTCTACGGTTTTTCGCGGAATAGGTGCTTCGCAAATTTATTATGATTTGTCTGTTGCGGAATTACGTAACACCATCGGTAAAACAAAGCTTAATGTTGAAAGAGCATTTTATGGCTCACTGCTTATGAAAGAAATGCTTTACATCACAAAAGCAAGCTTTGAAAATGCACAGGAAAATTTAAGGAATGTAAAGGCACTATTTGAACAAGGTTTGGTTTCTGATTTCGACAGAATGCAAGCAGAAGTACAGGTTGAAAATATTCGTCCTACTTTACTTCAAATGGAAAATATGCTTGCTACAACTATAAATGATTTCAAAATGGTTTTAGGTGTTGAGCGGTCGTTAGACATAGATGTAAAGGGTGAGTTTGTTTATGTGGCCGAGGAATTACCGGACGAAACAGACATTATTGATTTTGCTTTAAGGAATAACCACGGACTTCAAAGTTTAAAATTAAAGATGGATGTTGATGAAGCTTTTATTGACCTCGATGTTTCCGAATATTGGCCGACTTTAGCAGCTTTCGGTTCTTATACTTATGCGGGTTCTGCCGATAAGTGGGATTTTCAAAATTACAATTCTACTACAGTAGGCATAAGTTTTTCAATGAACCTCTGGAAAGGTCAAAGAACTAAAAACCGTGTTCAGCAAGCAACCATTACTTACAAGCAAACCGAACAACAGTTAGAACAGTTAAGAGACTATATTACAAATCAGGCTAAAGCAAAACTGCTGGAACTGAAACGGGTTCAAAGTCTTGTTGAAGCACAGGAAAGAAATGTAAATCTTGCTGCAAGGGCTTATGAGATTGCAACAATACGATACAAGGAAGGAACCGGCAATCAGCTTGAAGTTCAAAACGCAGATGTTGCTCTGAAGCAGGCAAGAACAAACAGGATTCAATCGATACACAGTTATATAATAACAAAATACGAACTCGAACAAATAATGGGCAAGATAGATCCGGATTATATCAACCCATATATACCAAAGAATTAAAATTAAATTCATTCATCAGGAGTATGAATAAAATGATGTTAAAAATAAAAGTAATACAAGCGCTGCTGATTCCCGCGCTATTAATAATTTTCTTTTTTGCCGGCTGCGGTGATGATAAAGAATCTGCCAAAAGCATGGATCAGATTCAGGGTGAAGAAGGAATTCCTGTGCAGGTGGAAACGGTTGAGTACAAGCCGTTTGAAAAGTTCCAGAACTTTTATTCAAAACTTGCAGGAATTAAAGAAGCAACCAAGGGCACTTCGCTTGGCGGAAAGATTGAAAAAATTAATTTCAGGGTTGGTGACTATGTAAAAGAAGACCAAATTGTGGTTGAATTTCCGCAAGATCATCCCGGCGCAATGTATGAACAATCAAAAACAGCGTATGAAAATTCCAAGAAAACCTATGAAAGAATGAAGGCTCT
The DNA here is from genome assembly GCA_022865965.1 of Ignavibacteriaceae bacterium. Lineage (GTDB taxonomy): Bacteria > Bacteroidota > Ignavibacteria > Ignavibacteriales > Ignavibacteriaceae > JAGXRK01. The sequence goes on along the minus strand of JALHTS010000166.1, from coordinate 6,343 downwards.
TTTAGAGGCGGGTGAAACATCACAGGCAAACTTTGATGGTGTGGAAGCGCAGTATCTTGTAAATAAAAATAATTATGAAGCTACGCACAAACTTGTTTTTATTGAAGCTCCTTTCGACGGAACAGTGGTTGACATAAAAGTAAAAGAAGGCGATAATGTAAAAAAAGATGCACATCTTTTTACAATTGCCCAGCTTAATAAAATGTTAGCAAAGATTTTGATAACGGAAAAAGAAATTCGTCAAATTAAAAAAGGAATGTCTGCCACGATGAACTTCGGTGGAAAGGTTTACCGAGGTAAAATAGTTGAAGTATCAATGGCTGTCGATCCTTATAACCAGGCATTCTATGCCGAAGTAGAATTCGATAACTCAAAGAACGAATTAAGAAGCGGTGTTACTGTTGAAATAAAAGTACTTGTTTACGAAAACACAAAGGCAATTATAGTTCCTAGAAATCTTGTTACGAATGATGAGAACGGTCAGTATATATTTGTTGAGAAAGACGGAACAGCAAAGAAATCCTATATATCTAATGGGAATTCCAGCGGAATTTATTATGAAATTTCGCAAGGGTTGAATGTTGGCGATAAACTAATTACACGCGGTACCGCACAGTTAACAGACGGCGTTAAAGTAAAAGTGATTCAATAAGGATAATAAAATGGTTCTTGCTAAAATATCAATTAATCGTCCCGTGATGACAACCATGGGGCTGCTTGTGTTTGTAATTTTTGGTGCAATTGCTTTCTTCGGATTGAATTTAGACCTCCAGCCGGATGTCGAAATCCCTTTCGTTACTATCCAAACAATCTATCCCGGTGCCGGACCGAAGGAAGTTGAAACATTAATCAGCAAACGCCTTGAAGATGCAATATCTACAGTTACAGGTATAGAAAGAATTGAATCCTATTCTCTCGATGGAGCCTCGATTGTAATTATTGAGTTTAAAATCGGAAAGGATGTGGATGTTGCAAATCAGGAGATAAAAGACAAAGTGGATGCGACCCTTAATGATCTTCCTGAAGATGCTCAAAAACCGATAGTACAAAAAGTTGATTTCAAAGCTTTCTCGGTTCTTGATGTTGTGCTTAGCGGAAATCTTGATCCGCGTCAACTTTATGAAATAGCAGATAAAACTTTGAAGGATAGATTTTCTCAGATCGAAGGTGTAGCAAATGTTGAAATTGCAGGTGGTCAGGAAAGAGAAATCAGAATTGTGCTGGATAATAAAACTGTTTTTGAAAACACAATTTCCTTGCCTCAGCTAACGCAAATTCTTGCTGCACATAATATGGACATTCCGGGTGGATATTTTCAAATAAAGGATCAGGAATATACAGTTCGTCTTGATGGTGAATTCTCAAGTCCGGAAATGATAAAAGAAATTGAAATACCAACCGCATTTGGTCCGAAAAAGTTGAGGCAGGTTGCCGATGTTATAGATTCAGGAAAAGATATTCGACAGAGGACTATTTATAATAACGTAAAACAAGGTTTTAGAAATACAAACGTTGTTCGTTTAGGAATAATTAAAAGCGCCGACGGTAATGTTGTTGATGTGGCAAGGGCTATTCACGAGTCGCTTCCGGAAATTTCCCAATCATTGCCGGAAGGCTGTGATTTAGAAGTTGTTAAAGATGCTTCAGAGTATGTCCAGAGCGCCGTTAATGATACAATGAGCAATATTATTCTGGGAGTAATTCTAACTGCAATTGTGTTATTTATCTTTTTGCATGATTTCCGGTCAACCATAATTGTTGCTCTATCGATGCCAGTCTCAATTATATCTACATTTTTATTAATTCAAATGGCTGGTCTGTCTTTGAACATGATGACCTTAATGGGTCTTTCTGTTTCGGTGGGTGTATTGGTAGCAAATTCAATTGTTGTGATTGAAAATATTTTCAGATACAAGGGACTTGGCAAGTCAACAAAAGAAGCGTCATTTATCGGAACGTCAGAAGTTATGGTTGCAGTCTTAGCCTCTACACTAACCAATATTGTGGTGTTTCTTCCGATTGCAAATATGTCATCATTAGTTGGTCAGTGGTTAAAAGAGTTAGCCTTGGCTGCGGTATTTGCCACAATATTTTCTCTTATAATGTCTTTCACATTAACACCGATGCTTGCTTCTTTGATATTACCTGAATCAATAAAGCCTACCTGGTTCAGTAAATTTATGTACCGGTTTGAGAAGAAGAATATTGATTATTATAAGAATCTCTTGTCGAAAGTTCTCAGTACAAAACTCAGGAGTTTTATTATAGTAATTGCAGCGTTTGTTCTTTTTGTTATAACTATGATAGCCCTTGGTCCAAAACTAGGATTTGAGTTTATGCCGACTATGGATAACGGCAGAATAAAAATTGAAGCTGAGATGCCGGAAGGATATAATCTTGCCGAAACTGAAAAGCTGATGGAAGAGATAGAAAACAGAGTTAAAAAACATCCTGAAGTAATGCGTATGCTTACAACTCTTGGAAAGAAAAGCAATGTAGATGTTGGCGCCAATATGGCATATATGGATATTCAGCTTGTGGATGTGAAGGAAAGAAGTAGAAGGATTGAAGAAATTATCTCAGTTTTTGTTCGTGACCTGGCTGCCGTTCCAAATGCAAAAATTAAAGTTGATTTGGGCTCAACTATGGGCGGCGGTGGAGCTCCGGTCCAGTTCTTCCTGTTGGGACAGGATTTGGAACAAATGGATGCAATTAAAAATCGGGTAATGGAAAAGATAAAAGATGTTCCCGGATTAATAAACCTGGATCAAAGTTCCCGTGCAGGTAAACCGGAAATTACAGTTGTACCCAGAAGGGAAAAACTTGTTGATGCAGGAATTACGGTTGCCGATCTTGCTTTTACTCTCCGCTCATCGGTTGAAGGCTTGCAGTCCTCAAAGTACCGGGAACTTGGTAATGAATATGACATAACCGTTACACTTAATGATGAATCTGTAAATGCGCCTGATAAGATTGGTAATATTACTATTGCCACTCAGCGCGGATCTTTCCGTCTGTCACAGCTTGCCGATATTAAATTTACCACCGGATATACAAAAATTCTTCATAGAGATAAATTTACATCCATAATGTTTACGGGTTCTCCTGCTGCGGGTGTTCCGCTTGGGAATGTAACCGGTGAAATTGATAAACGATTAGCTGAAATTGATCTTCCTTCCGGATACCAATTTAAATGGGGCGGAAATGTAAAGATGATGAACGAAATGATTTCGGATATGTTTTTCGCTTTTTTCCTTGCGTTTCTTTTAACCTATATGCTTCTTGCCGCAATTCTTGAAAGCTTCTGGCAGCCGGTTTTAATAATGCTGACTGTTATGCTCGCTTTGATCGGAGTGATTGCGTCTCTTTATATTACCAACATAGCTTTTGGCATTACCTCATTGATGGCAATAATTATGCTTATCGGTATTGTTGTTAATAATGCCATTCTTATTCTAGATTACACAAATCAGTTGAGAAGAGAAGAAGGCAAAACTCCCAAGGAAGCTTTGATCGAAGCTTGTCCGACAAAATTAAAACCAATTATTATGTCAACAACTGCGATAATTCTTGGTATGCTTCCTTTGGCGCTTGGAATTGGTGATGCCGGTGCAGAAATGAGAGTTCCGCTTGGTGTTGTTGCAATTGGTGGGTTGGCAATCTCAACGATTCTTACTCTTATAGTAATTCCTGCTTTCTATTACATTACATCAAAAGAAAAATCGGTAGTTAAAGAAAAGATTTGACACAAAAGTGGAGGCCACCTTAAAGGTGGACTCCACAAACCTCATGCTTAATACTTCGGAGTAACTCCCAAATTATAAAATACAAATGACCACACATCTGCGACTTCTTCAATTATTTTAGTGGTTGGTTTACCCGCGCCGTGTCCTGCTTTTGTTTCAATTCTTATCAGAACAGGATTTTTACCATTATACTTTTCCTGAAGCGTTGCTATATACTTGAAAGAATGTGCCGGGACCACTCTGTCATCGTGATCGGCAGTTGTAACTAAAGTAGCAGGATAGTTTAATCCTTCTTTAATGTTATGAAGAGGAGAGTATTCATATAGGTATTTAAACTGATCAGCATAATCGCTTGAACCGTATTCAACAGCCCAATAATATCCGATTGTAAATTTGTGATAGCGAAGCATATCCATAACCCCCACTGCGGGAAGAGCGACCTTAAATAATTCCGGTCTCTGATTTATCACAGTACCAATTAATAGTCCACCGTTCGAGGCACCTGAACAAGCAAGTTTTTCGGAAGAAGTATAGCCTTCCTTAATTAAGTATTCTGCTGCTGCAATAAAATCATCAAAAACAGTTTGTTTTTTATCAAGCATACCTGCCTTGTGCCATTCCTCACCGTACTCACCGCCGCCGCGAATATTGGGTATTGCAAACACACCACCGTTCTCAAGCCACATCAATCTTGAAGTACTGAAATAAGGAAGCATACTTGCATTAAATCCGCCATAAGCATAAAGAAAAGTTGGATTGTTCCCGTTTAACTCCAATCCTTTTTTGTGAACAATGAACATCGGAACTTTTGTGCCGTCTTTACTTTGATAGAATATCTGCTTCGTTTCATAATTGGCAAAATCAAAATCTAATTCAATTTGCTGGTATAATTCGGATTTTTTTGTTGTCACATCGAACTTATAAATTGTTCCCGGGTAAGTGAATGAAGTAAAGGTATAGAAAGCAGTATTGTCACCGCGTTTCCCTCTGAAGCCAACAGTTCCTAATGACGGAAGTTCAATTTCACTTTCGGGATTTCCATTTAAATCAAATAAGTAAACATGATGACAGGCATCTTGCATATAAATTGCAACTAACTTCTCCCCGATTATCTGAATGGACTGAAGAACGTTTTCTTTTTCGGGTATTACATCTTTCCAGTTTTCTCTTGCAGGATTTTTCGGGTCAACTAAAATTAGTCTGTACTTCGGGGCATTATAATCTGTTAGCACTAAAAGCTTTTCACCGATATTATCTATCACGTTGTAATTGTTGTTTAGATCATCGACGATTGAGATAAAATCCGAATTCGGATCAGAGAAATCTTTCACCAACCAGCCATTATTGTTAGTACCTTCCGAAAAAGAAATTATAAGAAATCTTTCATCTTCCGTTGTCCCGGCGTAAAATCCGCGGTCAGGTTTTGTGGGATCTTCATAAACAACAATATCGTTAGATTGGTCATCACCAACCTTATGATAATAAACTTTACTGAATTGATTTTTTGTTGAGAGTTCCGATCCTTCTGGTTGAGGATAGCGGCTGTAATAAAAACCCTCTCCTTTCCATGCCATTCCGGAAAATTTAATCCACATTAAATGATCGTTTAACTTTTCGCCAGACAAAGCATTCATTACAAAGAAATCATCCCAATCCGATCCGCCAGAAGAAATTCCATATGCGAACCATTTACCATCTTTTGAGAATGAAAGATTTGAAAGAGATTTTGTTCCGTCTTCAGAAAGCTTGTTCGGATCTAAAAATAATTTTGCTTCACCATCGAGTTTATCTTTAACATACATAACGCTTTGATTTTGCAGTCCGTCATTCTTGAAGAAATAGTATTTTTCTCCAGCTCTGAAAGGCGCACCATATTTAGGATAGTTAAAGAGCTTCGTATATCTTTTCTTCAATGCATCGCGGAAAGGAATACTTTCCAGATAACCAAACGTAACTTTATTTTGTTCTGTTACCCATGCTTTGGTTTCTTCTGAATGATCATCCTCAAGCCAGCGGTATGGATCGGCAATTTTCATTCCGTGATAATCATCAATCACATCAACCTTTTTTGTTTCAGGATATTTTATCTGTGCGATAGATATAAATAATGGAAGCAGGATTAAAACAGCAGTTATGGGAATTAGAGTTTTCACTTTTTTCTCCTTTTATTATCAGTAAAATAAGCCGTGAATTACACAGGCGTACACAAACTCAATTCTCGAAATTATTGTTTTATAATATTTTGATATTCGGAATTATTAGCAACAAATTTTTTAACATACCAGCAGGTCGGAATGATTGAAAGATTATTTTTGATTGCATAATCAAATGCTGATCGAACAACTTTTTCGGCAAAACCTTTTCCGCGATGAGCCGGCGGGGTATAAGTAGAAAACAATTCCAAAGTGGTTTTATTTTCTGCATAGAGCACATAGACCTCGTTCCCATCAACATTAAGAACGAAGCGGTTTTCATTTTTATCGTTAATAACACTCATAATTAATTGAGAACTCCTCTTTGTTTGAAATTTAATACCAGGTCATCATATCCTTTAAACTGAATTCCACCCCAGCCAAGTTTTTTTGCCGCCTCTATGT
>JALHTS010000022.1 GCA_022865965.1 Ignavibacteriaceae bacterium | reverse complement strand
TCAGACTATCACTTCAATGGGTGGATTTAGCGATGGACTTATTTCACACGAACTTGCACATATGTGGTATGGTGATGCAATAACCTGTAAAGATTGGCATCACATCTGGCTTAACGAAGGTTTTGCAACTTATGGCGAAGGTGTAATTTATGAAGCTTGGAATGGAAAAACCGGTTATGATAATTACATAGCTGGCGAAATGAGTTATGCAAAAACTGCGGTTGGTTCTATCTGGGTTCAGGATATATCCAGTGTATCCCAGATTTTTAACGGTGCAAGATCTTATTCAACAGGATGTGTTGTTCTCCATATGTTAAGAGGAATTGTTGGTGACCCAACTTTCTACGATATATTAAGAACTTATTCCGCCGATCCTTCTCTTGCATATGGTGTTGCAGTAACAGAAGATTTTCAAGCCATTGCGGAAAATGTTTCGGGTATGGATTTAAACTATTTCTTCCAGGAATGGATTTACGGCGAAAACTTTCCGCAATACACTATAATTTGGAATAAATATGATTTAGGTTCTAATCTGTGGAATCTTTCGTTAAGAATAAACCAACCGGCGAATACAAATCCAGCATTCTTTACAATGCCGGTTCAGATAAAAATAAATCATGCGGTTGGTGATACACTAATAACTGTTTTTAACAATGAACAAAATCAGAATTTTGATGTAACAATTGAAGGAGAACCATTATCAATCAGCTTCGATCCGAATAATAAAATATTAAAGACAGTTTTAGCAATAGTAACCGGAATTGAAGGAGACATCAATCTTAATAATTTTTCACTTGAACAGAATTATCCGAATCCCTTTAACCCCACAACAAAAATAAGATATACTGTTCCCATTCTTCCAGTTTCTCAATCTTCAGAAATAGGTAAAGAAAACGGATTTGTTTCCCTGAAAGTCTATGATGTTCTTGGTAACGAAATGAAAACACTCGTAAACGAAGCAAAACTGCCTGGTATTTACGAAGTTGAGTTTAATGCCGAAAAACTTGGTTCAGGAGTTTATTTCTACATATTACGTGCTGGGAATTATACGTCAACTAAGAAAATGTTATTTATCAAGTAATTCAACGGCTTGACATACAGGCATCTTATTTTTATTTTTGCGTTGCCACTGTCCTCAATTGAGGGACGGTGGCAATTTTTTTTAAATCATTCAACAACAAACAGAGTTTTGTTATGTCCGGTAAAAATTTCGTCTATTTAACAAGAGAACGATTGATAGAACTTGAAAAAGAGCTTAAGGTTATGAAAATCAGCGGCAGAAAAGAAATGGCTTCAAAAATTGCAGAAGCCCGTTCTCACGGCGATCTTTCTGAAAACGCCGAATATGATGCAGCCAAAGAAGAACAAGTGCTTTTTGAAATGCGCATTGCAAAGCTTGAAGATATTCTGTCACGTGCTCAAATAATTGACACCTCCAAAATGCCGGAAGATGAAGCTCATATTTTATCTAAAGTCAAAATCAAAAACATAAAAACAAAAAAGGTTGTTGAGTATTTGCTCGTTTCCCCTGAAGAAGCTGATTTCCAGGCTGGAAAAGTTTCTGTAACTTCTCCGGTTGGACAAGGCTTACTTGGTGCTAAAGCAGGACAAACCGTTGAAGTTAAAGCTCCTGCAGGTTTATTGAAATTTGAAATTTTAGAGATCAATTAAAAGAATTCATTTGTGGCTGATGAGTCTTACATACAGCTTACTTTAGAGATAGCAAAAAGAGGAATCGGAAAAGTCAGTCCTAATCCTCTTGTTGGTTGTGTTATTACCAAAAACGATAAAATTATCGGAGCCGGATTTCACACAAAGTACGGTGATGATCACGCTGAAATAAGTGCAATCAATTCATCTCGCGAAAACCTTGAAGGTTCAACTTTTTATGTAAACCTTGAGCCGTGCAGTCATTATGGACAAACTCCACCGTGTGTTGATAGAATAATTCAGGAAAAAATTAAACGAGTTGTAATTGGAACACTGGATGTAAATCCGTTAGTCAGCGGCAAGGGTGTTAGAAAATTAAAAGATGCTGGAATAGAAGTAAAAGTTGGCGTACTCGAAAAAGAATGTGAAGATCTGAATAAATTCTTTTTCAAGTTTATAAATAAAAAACTTCCATTTGTTACTCTTAAAGCTGCAATTACTCTCGATGGTAAAATTGCTGATATAAATTCACATTCCGAATGGATATCTTCACCTGAATCTAGAAGATATGTTCATAGTTTAAGAAATAAGTATGATGCAGTTTTAATTGGTTTGAATACTGCAATGATTGATGATCCTCAGTTAACAGTAAGACATGTTGAGGGACGAAATCCATGGCGTATCATTCTTGATTCAAAATTAGAACTTCCGACTGATCTGAAAATCTTTCAAAAGAATAATGATAAAAGAACAAT
>JALHTS010000165.1 GCA_022865965.1 Ignavibacteriaceae bacterium | reverse complement strand
TTGTTGGAGCAAATGCCCAACAGATTAATATTAATCGGGTAGAATTGATGCCAAATATCCCATCTCCTTATGTAATGAGAGATTGGAAAAACGTAGCAGCAGGTTATGATAGCCTTGTTTTCGATTTAAATCGAATAGGACTATATCTTCCACTGAGTTGGATAAATAATAGTCCTATTAATTATCCCGAACACAGTAGTTTTGGACTTCATACAGTAGTAGGTACTACTTCGCCATTTTCTGCAGAAGGAATAAATTTAATACCCGCTGTAATTGGTGCGTCTTTGAGCGGCATCGATAAAAGCAATCAGAACGGATATAACTGGGTGCTGATGTGTGAAGAACATTTTAATAAAGCAAATAATGCAAATGTTTATCTTAATCATCCAACAGGCAGCCCCTGGGATGATTGGTGGTACGATGTAATGCCAAATATATTTTTCTATCAACTCTACGATCAATATCCATCTATTGGCGATTTCTCTAATCAATTTCCGACAGTTGCTAACAGATGGTTGGATGCTGTACGAACGATGGGAGGCAGCACAACTCCCTGGCAAATTCCTTATATGAATTACCGTGCATTTAATCTTATGACTATGACTCCATTTGCATCCGGGGTTATTGAACCTGAAGCTGCCGGTGCTTTAGCCTGGATTCTCTATAATGCTTATGTAGAAACAGAAAACGAGAATTACAGAATTGGTGCAGAATGGTGTATGGAATTTCTTAATTCTCTTACTTCAAATCCTTCTTACGAATTACAATTATCTTATGGTGCCTATACAGCTGCGAGGATGAATGCTGAATTAGGTACAACGTACAATATATCGAAAATAATTAACTGGTGTTTTGATGTCGGACCACTTCGTCAATGGGGCGCAATTCTTGGTACCTGGGGAGGTTACGATGTTGATGGATTAATTGGTGAAGTAAATGGAACCAATGATTATGCTTTTTTAATGAATACATTTGAACAAGTAGGAGCGCTTGTTCCATTGGTTCGTTATGATGACCGCTATGCACGTGCAATCGGGAAATGGGTCTTGAATGCTGCTAATGCCGCACGATTGCTTTATACTAATTATCTTCCAGATAATCATCAAGATAGCGAAGTATGGGCGCACATATACGATCCTAATTCTTACATCGGGTATGAGGCACTTCGTCAAGAAATGTATGGAAACAGTCCGTATGCTACTGGAGATGCAATCAGCGGAGGTTGGGGAGCAACTAATCTTGCGCTTTATGGTTCATCGCACGTTGGAATATTAGGTGGAATCATTGATACAACGAATGTTTTAATGATATTAAAATTAGATTTACTTAAGACTGATTATTTCCATAAAGACGCTTTCCCAAGTTTTCTTTATTATAATCCCTATTCATCGGAAAAATCAGTCATTATTGATGTTGGTAATGAAGCACGCGATATCTATGATGCCGCTTCCAGTGCTAAAATAAAATCAGCAGTAACGGGTGAAACATCAATTGTAATTCCAGCTGATGCTGCGGTCATTGCGGTGATCATCCCAGCCGGTAGTACAATTACCTTCGATCTTGATCAAGCTTTTGTTGACGGAGTTGTTATTGATTATTTATCAGGTCAGACGGTTGCAAATTATACTCCAAGAATAAAATCGCTTGCGTCAGATTTGCAGGTTGTAGTTTTAAATGATTCTGCGAAAATTTATTGTACTTCAATTGATAAAGATAGCGATCCGTTAACGTATCAATGGTCAGTAACAGGTGGAAGTTTTTCTGGAACCGGGTCAGTTATTAATTGGCTGGCACCATCATCTCCCGGTACATTTACGATTGCTTGTAATGTGAGCGATGGTAAAGGTGGTACATCCTCTGATTCTATAAGTATTGAGGCAGTAGAATATATAAATAACGATCCTATAATAACTGGAATAACTGCTGATCCAAGAAAAATTCATCTCTCTTCTGAATCCGAAATTAACTGTTCTGCTACAGACCCGGACGGAGATACATTGGACTATAACTGGTCAGCAATTTTTGGTATCATATCCGGTACCGGAGCAACCATCACCTGGACAGCGCCTACTTCCGAAGGCAACTACTACATAACCTGCGTAGTGAATGATGGTCGTGGTGGAGAAGCAATTGATAGCATTGGTGTATCAGTTCGTGATACAACAATTCAGCAGACAGGGGATCTTGTAGCATTCTATCCTTTTAGTGGGAATGCTAATGATGCAAGTGGGTTTAATAATAATGGGACTGTTTCGGGTGCTATATTAACAACTGATCGCTGGGGAAATACGGCAAGCGCATACTCTTTTGATGGGATAAATGATAACATAAGAGTTTTGAGTAGTCCAAGTTTAAATTTTCAGAACAGTGTTACTATTAATTTTTGGATAAAAGTTGGTGAGTTTTACGATAGAGAGGCTTATCCTCTTTCTCATGGTAATTGGGAGAATCGATGGAAAGTATCAATTACTAATAAACACATAAGGTGGACCGTTAAAACTAATGATGGTATAAAGGACCTCGATTCAGAAACCGAGCTGGTCCTAAATAATCTTTACAATGTTACTGTACTTTATGACAGCAGTGATTACGAAATTTATATTAATGGTGAATTAGATGCATTTACTTCTTTCTCCGGATTGATACTGACAACTCCGATTGATTTAATGATCGGGCAAGTCCTTCCCGACAATACTCAATATAATTTTAAAGGCGTTCTGGATGATATTAGAATTTACAATTATGCTTTATCCTACAGCAGTATTCAATCTCTTAATGATTTTATTAGTGATGTTCAAGATGAACAAGAAGTTAAACCACCAAAGAATTTTGGATTAGCGCAAAACTATCCTAACCCATTTAACAGCCAGACGAATATTGAATTTCAGCTTCCAAGTCATTCAAGTGTAAAACTTGAAATATTTAATATTCTGGGTCAAAAAATTAAGACATTATTAGATGAAGAAAAATCACCTGGTTACTATACAATAAACTGGAATGGGAAAAACGATTTCGGTAATTCTGTGAATTCAGGAATATATTTTATAAAATTTAGCTCTGATAAATTTTCAGATATAAAAAAAATGACGTTAATGAAATGAGAAGTAAATTATATATTAAAGAGTTTAACGATGAAATTTAAATATCCCCCGGTCAGCTTTGTATCATTAATAATTTTATTAATTACATTTAGAATTACCGGGCAAAATGAAGATTTACTAACGATTGAAAGTGTTAAGGAAGTTGGTCAAATAGAAGTTGGAAGCCCTTATGTCGGTATCGAAATCCATAAAAGCTTTCCTTTGTTGAATCGGATAAGCTTTTATTATCCGGTAGCAAACAGTATTGATATTAGTGAGGATTATTGGAAACGTGAAAATTTCAGAATTATGTCTATCGGATTGAAAGTGGGTGATTCGCCAAAACGATTTCTGAAAAATCAAGTTTATAAAGTCTCTCAGACACCCTACTCTGTTTCCTTTAAT
>JALHTS010000164.1 GCA_022865965.1 Ignavibacteriaceae bacterium | reverse complement strand
TCTTCAGAATTGCCGGATTATAATCAAAGTCCCACAGGTTGGCAAAGTAGATAATCCCAAAAATCATTATTGACAAAGAGACAACAGCCCAATTTTTCTTTAAAATCTTTCCACTTCTCACAATAAGTTTTTGCTTTTTAATATCAACAACGTCTCTTCTGTTAATTACATCGTTTATTTCTTCAACAGGAATAAGTTTTAGTTTTCTATCCGGATAATTTTTCTTTAACTGAGTTAATGAAAAGTAAGCGTAAGTCTCTTCTGTTTTAGGAATTACAAATGCATTCATTTCAGAAAAGAAAATTGCAGCAACTTTTTGTTTTATAATTTCTTCACTCGTGCATAATACTTTACCTGTTTCTGTTACTCCGCCTGTAAATGCACTTTGTTCTTTTATTTTAATAATATAAGCGGGATTATAAAAACCTAATAACTGCTCCAGAAAGGAAAGTGTTAAAGCTATTCCTAATGAATTACCCTCATAAATTCCTTCTTTTTTATCAAAGCTTATAATCACTTCGTGATATTCGCAAGGTTTTTTTACATATACTTTTAATAGATTAAGAGCCAGAAGCCACGAATTCTGACATTGCTCAAGTATTTTCTTTTCTAACTCTTTTTCACTCGGGATAATAATAAACTTATCTTTTTCATCGCATTTGTTTATTCTAACTGTAATGGAATCAATTGTTCCGTAAAAATTCTCTGGGGCTTTTCTATCAACCAGAGGAAAGAATGCTTTTTGTTCTAAGTTATCCGGGAATGAGCTTCCCTGAAGAATTGAATTTAGTTTTTGTAATTGCTTCTCAATTCTTTCAGTTTCAGTATCGATAGTTTGTAAATAATCAGTTGTGGTACTAAGAGTTTTTAAATCGCTTAATTGAGAAATTATCTTTCGTGTAAATTCAGGATGTATACACCAAACTTCAAATCTGGCAATTGCAGAAATGTAATCGTCAATAAATTCAGTTAAGAAACCTTCAGAAAGGTTTTTATTATTGTGTACTAATACTTTTTGAAAATATTCATAGTACAAAAATATTTTTAGATTGTGTGAAGATACTTTAAAGGACTTCTCAATCAACTCAGTTCTGAGTGATTCTATTTGAAGAAAATTTGGTCTTTGGTTAACCTGTTTTTCCATTAAAGACAATGTGTAGGGAACGAACTCCCGTTCGTTCCTAATGATATTATATTTATTGAAATTTTCTAATAAAAAAATATTAATTAATCCTAAACGGATCGATCGGTCTACCTTTGGTAGATAAAGAGATCGATCCCTACGCATCAAAATTTTATCCAATGTTCTGGATCGAACATTACTTTAGCAATGCTTCAGCCCACAGCTTAAACCTATTGATATTTTTCCATAGCACTGCTATATCTTTTGTCTCATATACTTCACCGCTGTAGGAAACTGAATTTTTATGCGCAATAATTTTTTCTAACTGTAATATCGCTTTCTTGTTATCATCCGTACTAGCTACTAATTCCCTAAGAAGTGTAACAGTTTGATTATGATCATCTCCTTGACATTTTACTCCGCCATATTTAATACTGATAGAGTCTGAATATGCTATTGCCGAATGAACGATCAATACACCAGCAGCATTCCAGTACTCATAATCTTTAGCTACTTCCGCACCCGAATAAAAATTATCAGCAACAATCTTATAATTCTTTGCCTTGGTTCTGTCAACCGTTTTTCGTGTTGTCTTTTTAACCATTTAATAATTCTTCAATTTTGTCTCCACACAAATGTTTTCCATCATTAATTACATCTACTATTGGCGATTTTTTGCTCTTTGCTCTTGATATAAACTCTGATTTTGATATATAAAAAGGAGCTAAAGACACACCAAACTTTTTATTTAGTTTTATGCCCAGCTCCGAAACAACTTCCTCAATCCGGCTTTTGGAAGTTACGTTTTGGTAAACGATGCATAAATCCATATCACTTTCGATAGTCTCTTCATTCCTGGCAACACTCCCGAATAGAAAAACACTTATTGAATATTTCTTTAACGATTTTCTGATTTCATTTAATAGTGACTCAAAAAATCTTTTTTCGGATACAAGTACCGGCAGTATTACTTCCCTTACAAGGAAATGATCCCGGTTGAGTGAAAATAGATGTTCTCTGCCGCCTCTTACTCGAATAACTACACCGAGCTGTTCAAGTGCGGTTAAAGTAATTAAACAGTTTTTTGGGGTTAAACCGGTAATTCGTGCAGCTTCTCTTCCGGAAATACCGACCGCATAATTTTCCAAAGCCCTTAAGACAACTATATTTGACCGGGTTGAAAAGAGTTTATCTAAAACATTGTTTATAACCATAATTTATCCGTTTCTTTTTAGAAACATATGTTTCTTTTTGGAAACAAAAATAATTAGATAATTAATAATTACAAATCTTTAGTGTGATAATTTGTTTTCCCGCAAAGGACACTTGTGGGGAACGAACTCCCGTTCGTTCCAATTGATTTTATTTTTTAATTCGGATCGGTCAGCCTACCTTTGGTAGATAAAGAGACCGATCCCTACACTTTACAATCAAATATCTTTCTCAACTCAAAAATTGCAATTCCGTAAGCAACTGCAACATTTAATGATTGTTTGATTCCGTATTGTGGAATTTCAATTGAAAAATCACACTCAGCAAGAATTTCCTGAGAGACGCCTGTAATTTCATTTCCAACGACAAGACACATCGGAAAAATATTCTCATCTAAATTATAATATGGAGTACTTTCTGAAGTTAATTCAAGTGCACCAATTTTAATTCCTTCTGCTTTTAGTTTTCTGATTACTTCGATAGGATCTTTTACATATTCCCATTTTACACTTTCGGTTGCTCCAAGAGCAGTTTTGAAGATTTCTTTTTTACATGCAGGCAAGGCAGGTTTGGGTGGATGAGGCGTGTATCCGCAAAGGTACAGCTTTTCAATCATTGCTCCATCCGAAGTGCGGAATATCGAACCAACATTATAATTGCTTCTTATACTGTTTAGCAAAACTATTACAGGAAGCTTTTCTACTTTGTGAAGAGTATCGAGAGTGCTTCGCGACTCGGAAATTTCATCATGACTTAATTTTTTCATAACATATCTTCAGCCTGCTCAAGCTTGTATGCAAGCTGTCCGCAAGCCGCAGCAATATCTTCGCCCTGAGTGTATCTTACTGTAACCGTAATATCATTGTCTCTTAACTTCTGAACAAATTCATCCATTTTAATTTTTGTAGTAGGTCTTAGTTCAGCGGCAGATCCTTTTGGATTCATATGAATCACAGAGTTATAAGGAATAACATTTATCTTGCAGGGAATAGATTTGCACAATCTTATTAAAGCATTCAGATCATCCTGTCTGTCGTTTATATCTTTGAGAAGAACGTACTCAAATGTAATTCTCGTTCCTGTTTGCTTTGCATAATATCTTACAGCTTCAAGATTTTCAGATAAAGAATA
>JALHTS010000163.1 GCA_022865965.1 Ignavibacteriaceae bacterium | reverse complement strand
TTCAGAGGTGATAAGTCTTAATTATTTATTAAAGCATTATGGTCACGATGCGGCTAAAATTTTTCAGGATAGACTTAACAGAAAAATACAAGAAAAAGGCAATAGTATTAACAGGGGAATAGACTATTTTGAACACGATTTCGAGTAGTTTTTCTCAGCTATTGACAATCCAAGACCTTAATATTATGTTTCGACTTCATTTATGAAAAAATTCTACTACTTTTCAGAAAAAAGCTTAAAATTCGTTGAAATAAAGGATTTTAAGGCAAAAACCATACTATTTTTTTCAGTGGCTGTACTGGTTCTTAGTACAACTGTAATCAGTAGTTTTTATTTCTTTTTAGATTATTTTAATCCCGAAAAAGAAATATCTTCACTAAAACTAGAGAACAAAGCTCTAAAATCTAAATTATTTGATTTAAGTGAGAATTATTCTCTGGTTCAAAAAGAATTAGTCGATCTGTCCCAACTAAGCAATGATCTGAGACTTGCAGTTAATCTTACACCTTTAAACCAGCAGGAGAAGTTAATTGGTATAGGAGGTTCTTCATCTGATTTTTCGATGGATTTATTGAGACTTGGAAAAAATCTTGACTTATCTGATGCTTTAGATTTTGCTGATAATATTCTTAGACAATTTGAATTTGAAAAAGCTCAGTATATAGAGATTACCAACAAGCTCGGAGAAAATGAAAAATTATTCGGAGCAATTCCAGCAATACTTCCAACAGTTGGAGAATACTCTAACGGTAGTTTTGGGATAAGACGACATCCGATTTTAAAAACATATCAAATGCACAGTGGTTTAGATATTACTACGAATATTGGTACTCCAGTTTATACATCCGGTAATGGTGTAGTTGCTTCCATAGGTAGAAAAGGTGGATATGGATTGGCTATTGAAATCGATCACGGCTTTGGATACACAACCATTTATGCTCATTTATCCAAAACCCTTGTTAAAAAAGGGAAGACTGTTAAGCGTGGCGATTTAATTGCAAAAACAGGCAATTCAGGTTTATCTTCAGGACCTCATCTGCACTACGAAGTTCGTCACAATGGTATCGCCCAAGATCCAATGGAATTTTTCTTTGAAGATATTAGTTATTTTGATACAAAGGTTAAATAATCATCAAACTGGAGTTTTAAGAATATGATATGGACTGTTGAACTTGCTTCATATTTGGATGATGCTCCTTGGCCTTGCACAAAAGAAGAATTGATTGAGTATACTGAACGAATTGGGGCACCATACGGCATAATAGAAAATTTAAAAGAATTAGAAGATTCTGACGAACCTTATGAATCAATAGAAGATATTTGGCCGGACTATCCCACAGATGAGGATTTCTTCTATAACGAAGAAGATTTTTAACAGAGGCGCTTCGGCGCCTTTTTTTTTTATGAATAAATATTTATCTCAAATAAAGAGTCAACACAAAGCTGCTTTCTCATTGAATCAAATAATTGATTCAGAAATGATTCCGCACGCATTTTTATTTAAGGGTACTGATGGTGTTGGCAAAGAATTTCTTGCTCTTCAATTTGCAAAAGCAATCGCTGAAAGGTTCTCAGATAATAATAAGAGAGACTTTCTTTTTTCAAATATTGAAAAATTAAATGAACCTTATATAAAATATATTTATCCTTTACCTCGCGGCAAAAATGAAACAGATTCTTCAGGTCCTTTCGAAAAACTATCTGAAGAAGAAATTGAAGTCGTTAAGAAAGAGTTAAGTGAAAAATCAGTCAATCCTTTTTATAAAGTCAACATACCTAAAACAAAAAACATAAAGATCAGTAGTATTCGAGATATAAATAAATTTCTCTCAATAAGCTTTGGG
>JALHTS010000162.1 GCA_022865965.1 Ignavibacteriaceae bacterium | reverse complement strand
GGCGAAATATAAATGCGAGTTTTTTATTTCGCGTAATGGTATGCATATAAATGGAAAAAGTATAATCGGAGTTATGACTTTAGCAGCTGAAATAGGATCTGAATTAACTTTATCATTTAATGGTGTAGATGAAGAAAAAGCAGCAGAAGAAATTATTTCTTATTTTGAAAGGGGGTTCGACGAACTTTGAAATCATTTAAAGAAATATATCGTGAAGCCGAAAATAAAATTGCAGGTCTTGCTGCTGCACCAGGAATTGTAATAGGTAAAGCATATCTTTTTACAAAAGAAAAAATTGAAATAAGTAAATCTGAAATTTCTAATGTAGATGAAGCGATAGGAAACCTTGACGAAGCTGTTGAAAAATCGAAGAAAGAACTTAATAAAATATTCTCTATTGCTCGTGAAAAAATGGATGAGAAAAGAGCCGGAATATTTGAGGCTCAATTAATGATTTTGGATGATCCTATCCTGCTTGAAAATATTAAGGAAAGAATTAAATCGGAAAAAATTCAGCCCGAATATATTGTTGCTGATGAAATTTCCAAATATCAGGAGTTGATGATAATTTCAAAAGAATCTTATTTGAAGGAACGTGCACTTGATATTGAAGATATTAAGTTTAGAATAATTCGTAACCTTCAGAAAAAAAGGTGGGAATCTAAAATTGAAAAAGAAATGATTGTTGTTAGCGAATCACTTACACCTGCTGATACATTACTTTTTTCAAGAGTTGACACACTTGCATTTGTTACTGATCATGGAGGATTAACATCTCACGCTGCAATAATATCGCGATCATTAAATATTCCCGCCATAGTCGGTACGCATAATGCATCTAAAATTATTAAAGACGGTGAAATAATTATCATCGATGGTTTCCATGGTTACATTCTTACTTCTCCGACTCAGGAGCAGATTGATTTCTTTAAGTCAAAACAACAGAGATTAAAAGAACTTCAGGTTGATCTTAAAGAATTCAAAGATAAACCTGCCAGAACTACAGATGGTAAAATAATAAATCTTGAAGCTAACGTTGATGTAACAGGTGAGATTGATATTGTAATTACAAATGGAGCTAAAGGAATTGGATTATACAGATCAGAACAGATACTTAATGAATTGGGCGAATATCCAAATGAAGACGAACAAACAAACATATATGAAAAGCTAGCCTCGAGAATTTATCCGGACGTCTGCACAATACGAGCATTTGATATTGGCGGTGATAAATTCAGATTGTTCGATTACAAAGAGCCGAATCCGTTTCTTGGTCTGCGTGGGATACGATTCTTACTTGAAAATAAAGGTTTATTTAAAACACAAATTCGTGCAGTACTTAAAGCAAGTGTAATTAAGAATATTAAGTTTATGATTCCCATGATATCTGCAATTGAGGAAATTTGGGAAACAAAAAATCTTATTAATGAATGCAAAGAGGAGCTTCGGAAAGAAAAAGTTAAGTTCGATGAAAATATGAAGTTAGGTATAATGGTTGAAGTTCCATCAGCAGCTATTATGGCAAAAGAACTAGCTTCTGAAGTTGATTTTTTAAGCATCGGAACGAATGATCTAATTCAATATATGATGGCCGTAGATCGTGGAAATGATCTTGTATCTAATCTTTATCAGGAATTCAGTCCGGTCATAATAAGAACTATTTACCATATTGTCAGAGACGCTAAGATGCAAAATGTACCTGTCAGTCTATGCGGCGAAATGGCAGCCGACACTCTTGCCATTCCGTTATTAATTGGACTAGGTCTCGATTCACTCAGTATTTCTCCTGCTACTATACTTTATGCAAAAAAGATTATCAGTAGTTTTAGTTACGAAGCGGCAAAAACATTAGCCGACGAATGCAGGCATAGTAAATCCGAGAAAGAAATTCAGGAGAAAGTAATTAAGTTCTTTGAAAACAATAACATAACCAGAACAAGGAATATTATTTAGAATATGAAAATTGCCGAGTATATAAATAAGTACGATCCGCATAATCAATTTGATGTTTTAATCAATTCCTGGCAGCAGATTGAATATGCGCTTAATAATAATTATGATTTAATTCAACTTCAGTCCAAAAAGTTTTCTAACATTGTCGTTACAGGATTAGGTGGTTCGGCAATCAGCGGTGACTTAATAAAAAATTATCTTAAAGATGAACTTAAAATTCCTTTTGTTGTTAATAGAAATTATTTTCTTCCTGAATTTGCCGATGATGATACTTTGCTGATTGTATCTTCATATTCAGGTAATACTGAAGAAACAATTTCAGTTCTTGAACAGGCAATAGAAAAAAAATGCTCAGTCCTCGTACTCACTACCGGAGGTAAAGCAGAAATAATTGCTAAATCTAATTCTATTCCTATTATAAAACTTCAGGCAGGATTTCAACCAAGGTATTCTATTGGACTTAGTTTCTTTTCTCTTTTAATAGCTTTAGAAAAGCTTGGAATCATTACTTCACAAAAAAAACAAATTGAGAAAATATTAAATCTTTGGAAAGTAAAAGGGATTGAGTATTCAACAGACGGAAATTACGCCTTCACTTTAGCTGAAAGTTTAATTGGATTCATTCCTGTTATCTATTCAATATCCGATCTAACTTCTGCTGCAGGATACAGATTCAAATGTCAGCTTAATGAAAATTCTAAAGTCCACGCGTTTCATAATGAGGTTCCGGAGATGAATCATAATGAAATAATTGGATGGGAAACGTACCGTGAAAATACTTTCCCAGTTAAAGTGATATATATTCTTGAAGATGAATGTCATCTGCAGATTAAGAAAAGATTCAATTTTCTGAGTGAAATATTTAAACAAAATAGAATTGAAGTTATAAATCTGAAGAGTAATGAAGAAACTTATAAAACCAGATTAATGGATTTAATTTATTTGTGTGATTGGATAACTTATTATATAGCGGTACAAAGAGGTTATGATCCGAGTGAAATCGATAATATCAATAAACTTAAAGAGCGACTTTAACAGATTAGAATCATTTCTTCCGAATTCAGAATTGATACGGCTTACGAAATATATTCTGCTTATTATATTTTTCTTTGCAGAACTATCATCAGCTCAATTCTATTATTTCGGCAGGAATAAAGTTCAGTATGAAGATTTTGATTGGAAAGTTCTCCGTACAAGGCATTTTAATATTTACTATTATGGGGAAATGGAAGCGGTTGCTGAAATAGGAGCTTTTTATGCTGAAGAGATTTATGATGAATTAAAAGTAAGATTAAATCACGTTGTCACCAGGAAAATCCCGCTTATATTTTATAACACATCAATACAATTCCAACAAACAAATGTTACTCCGGGATTAATTCCTGATGGAGTCGGTGGTTTCTTTGAATTTATGAAGGGTCGGGTAGTATTGCCTTCCACAGGTTCGTTACAAGATTTCAAACATGTTATCCGTCATGAACTTGTGCATGTTTTTATGACAAATAAAATTTACCGCACTTTGTCAGATCACAGAATTCCTCCTGATGCTCTTCCGCCTTTGTGGTTTGTTGAAGGTTTAGCAGAATATCTTTCAACAGATATTGATGCACAAGCTGAAATGGTAATGCGTGATGCAGTAATAAATAATTATTTTGTTGGACTGGAAAATATTTACGCAATTTACGGTTCATTTTTAATGTATAAAGAAGGGCAAAGCTTTCTTGAATTCATTAGTGAAAATTATGGCGAAGAAAAAGTTCTTCTGATGGTTGAAAATTTCTGGATGTATAAAGATTTTAACAAACTTCTTGAATATATTTTAGGAAAAACAATAGAGGAGATAGATAACGAATGGCTTTATTCGCTTAGGAAAAAATATTATCCGTTATTCGATGAAAAAATTCCTCATAATATTGGAGCAAAGAAAATAACGGAAAAAGGTTTTCACTTTAGTCCTGTGCATATTAAAATAGATGGGAAAGATTATATCTATACTTCTGCCAACAGAGATGGCTATTCTTCTATTTACAGGATTGAATTAGATGAAAATAGTAAAGAAAAAAAAGATCCTGAATTAGTTTTACGCGGTGAAAAAACTGACGAACTTGAATCATTCCATCTTTTCCAATCTGCTATTGATATATCGAAAGAAGGATTGTTAGCTTTTGTTACAAAAAGCGGTGCAACAGATGTCATACATTTTCTTAATACTTCTACAAATAAAATAGTTAAATCATTTCAGCAGGATAATTTAATATCCATTAGTTCTCCCAAATTTTCTTCAAACGGAAATAAAGTTACTTTTCAGGCAGTTGATCAAAAAGGATTCAGCGATATTTATATCTATAATATTCTTTCAGATTCACTCGATCGTTTAATAAATGATTATTACGATGATAAAGATCCGGCATTTGGAAAAGATGATGATGAAATAATTTTTACTTCTGACAGAACTGCTGGGAAAATTGAGCGAAAGTATAATTTGTTTTCAATAGATAGTAATTCAAAAAGAATCAGATATCTCACTTATCTTGATGCTAATGTCTCATCTCCGATAGTTTCACCGGACAAAAAAGAAATTTATTTCACTTCGGATATTGACAGTGTAAGAAATATCTGGAAAATGGATTATCCTGAGGATCAAAAGAGAGTTGACACTGTTAAAAGAGTATCTCGTTTTATCACAAGCGCATTCGATCAAAGATTTTATGATAAAGATAAAATAATTTTTACGGGTTTTGAAAATTTTTCTTTTCAGATATTTTTGCTTGATTTGCAAAAAGACCAAGCTGATTCATTAGTAATTATTACAATGGATTTATCAGATGCCGGAGGAAAATGGTTTTATAGCAGTCTTAGTTCTTCTTCCGAACGTGAAAAAGCTGTTTATGAAAAAGAATATACGCTCGATTATGCTGCCGGATTAGTTTCTACAGATCCTGTTTTTGGAACTCAGGGCGGTGCTATATTTGCTCTTAGCGATTTACTTGGCGATGATAAATATTTTCTGCTTCTTTATAACACTGCAAATGTTCAAAGTGATTTCTTAAAGAGCTTTAATGTTGCAGTTGAACGGCTTGATTTAAGTAAAAGAGTTAATTTCGGATACGGAATTTTTCATTTCAGCGGAAGGAGATATGATATAAGAGATTCGGATGAATATTACTTTGAAAGAATATTCGGCGGATTCTTCCGCTTTAATTATCCGATCTCAAAATTTCAAAGGATTGAAGCCCTTGCTTCTCTGGCGAATTCCGATAAAGAAGTTTTTGCAGGAATCAAACAACGAAAAGCTTTGCTTCTTACTAATTCGGTCTCTTTCGTTCACGATAATTCTTTATGGGGTCCTTCCGGTCCTTTAGACGGAAGCCGCTTACTTTTTCTGCTTGGTTATACAAGTGACATTAAATTCAGTAATGTAAATTATTTTAGTGTAATTGCTGATTTAAGACACTATTATCGAATTGGATTAACAACAACAATAGCTGGCAGATTAGGATTTTTTTACAATGAAGGAAAAGAAGCACGTAGATATTTCATGGGAGGAAGCTGGGATTTAAGAGGCTGGCCTCGATGGACAATTCGTGGTGAAAAAATGTGGCTCTCGTCTTTAGAATTTCGTTTTCCGTTGATTGATGCTCTCTATATTAAATTTCCTTTTTTTGGATTAGGATTTTTTGGTATTCGCGGTGCTGCTTTCTTTGATGCAGGAAGTGCCTGGGATACTGAATATGAAACAACCTATGGCAGTGTTGGCGGAGGTATAAGGTTTAATCTTCTCGGTGTATTAGTTCTTCGATATGACATCGGAAAGAAAATAGAAAATAATTTTTCAAGCTTTCAACCCGGATTATTTTATCAATTCTTTTTTGGATGGGATTTCTGAAAAAAATATTATTAAGCCTAGTTATATTTTCGTCCATTTTAATTTTTAATGGATGTGCGAAATCTATAATTAAGATAATGGCGCAAGAAGATGATGCACCTGTAACAATGTTTGCTGAATCAGGCGAAAGGAATTTTTATATTCCCATTAATTTTAGTGATTCTCTGAATCTGCTCTGGGAGAATGATGTTCACGGAAGTTTTAATAATTCATCATTCATATTTTTTGATTCCACTGTTTTTGTTCATGATCTTAGCGGACGAATTCATTCATTTAATATTTTTACTGGAAAACAAACAGGCGTTTTAAAATATAAAGGAGCAATTTTTTCAACTCCAATTCTATTTAACAATACAATTGTTACGGCACTTGTATTAAATAATGAAAATAAAACCGAACTAATTTTCTATAATTATTTTAAAGGAAAAGAACTTAAACTTGTTGATATTGAAGGAAGAGTGATCAATCAAATGATAAAAATCTATGATGATTTGATTCTTGTGACTGAAGAAGGGTCAATTAAAAAAATCAATTCCCAAGGAACTGAAGTCTGGAATACAAAGATTGAATCTTTTACTCATTCGAATCCAGCTTACTCAAATGGAAGAATTTATTTAGGAACCGACGACGGTGAATTTATTTGTTTAGACAACGAGACATCTTCAGTTATTTATAAAAAGAAAATGGGAACATCTTTTAATAGTGGTGTTACAATCAAAAATAACTTTGCTTTTATGGGCGATGATAACGGTACACTTTATAAGATAAGTACTATGGATGGTGAGCTAAAATGGAAGTTTGAAACGGGTTCAAAAATAATTATGAATCCTGCCTTAGATAATGAAAATGTTTATATCGGAACTCTTTCTGGACAATTATTTTCAATCGATCAAAAAAGCGATAAATTAATCTGGAAAGAAAAATTTAATGGTGCAGTTTTTAACAGTGCTCCACTCATAACTGATAATCGAATCATCATTTCGGATTTATTTAAATCTGTATTGATTATTGATAAAACAAATGGGAAACTCAAAAGTAAAATTGAATTGGATGCAAGAGTAAAAATGACTCCGGCAATTAGAAATAACATTTTATTT
>JALHTS010000161.1 GCA_022865965.1 Ignavibacteriaceae bacterium | reverse complement strand
TCCCGAAAAATATTTCATTTATTGTGCTCATTATGATGCTGTTACAAATTATTGTGCGGATGATAATGCAAGTGGAGTCGCCGGAGTTTTGGAAGCAGCCAGAATCCTATCCAATTATCAATTTGAATATTCGATTATCTATGCACTATGGGATGAGGAAGAAAGCGGAAAAATTGGAAGTAGTTTTTATGCTTCGCAATCTGATTCAAATGATATAGATATTAAAGGTGTTCTAAATTTTGAGATGTCTGGCTGGGATAGTAATGATGATGGACTAATCGATATTCATACTCGAGACATTGCTAATTCTGTTTCGTTAAGTAATTTTCTGGTTGTGATTGACTCATTATATAATTTGCCCTTAGAACCGATTATTTATAATCCTGGAACAAGCGCAAGTGATCATTCATCATTTTGGGAGCATAATTATTCAGCAATTGTATTTAGTGAAGCATATTGGGGGGGAGATTTTAATCCATATTATCATAGTATTGAGGATAGAATTGATAAATTTAATTTAACATACTTTCATAATGTAGTTAAGTTAGGGATTGCATCTATCTCGACGTTAGCAATGGAAAACTTTATCGTATCAGTGCAAGAAAATGTTAATGTACCGTATTCAATTTATATGAACAATTTTCCAAATCCTTTCAACAACTATACTATCATTCAATATGCAATTCTAGAAGATAATTATATATCATTAGATTTATACAACAGTATTGGTGAAAGGATTGCAAATCTATTTGCGGGATATAGAAAGCCGGGTGAATATGAAATCCATTTTAATGGAAGTTCAATTACCAGCGGTGTATATTTTATTATTTTAAATACATCTAAACACATTTACAGTCATAAAATATTACTCTTAAAGTAGAAGCAATATTATCGTTGTCTCAATCCATTTCCCGCAGAGCAGGGTAAACTAAGTTAGGCGTAATGCAGTTATATGGCTCTAATAAATTTAATGGTTTCCAAATATGAAATTAAAAATCACATTACTTTCCCAGTTTATTTTGATCTCTTTTTGTTTTGGTCAAAATTATAATCCATTCATCGAGGAACTAGTGAATCAAACTAACTTAGATTCTTTGGTTTCAAATGTTCGGATTCTATCTGGTGAAGATTCTGTTACGATAGCTGATTCCACAGTATTAATCACTCATAGAGTAAGTTACTTTGGAAATGATTTAGCCGCCGAATATATTAAGCAAAAATTAGAAAGCTATGGTTTGGAAACTTATGATCAAGTATATAGTGAACTTGGAAGAAATATTTATTCGATTCAGAGAGGGACATCATATCCCGAAAAATATTTCATTTATTGTGCTCATTATGATGCTGTTACAAATTATTGTGCGGATGATAATGCAAGTGGAGTCGCCGGAGTTTTGGAAGCAGCCAGAATCCTATCCAATTATCAATTTGAATATTCGATAATCTACGCTCTATGGGATGAGGAAGAAATAGGACTTCTTGGAAGTAAATATTTTGCTGCGCAGGCTGATTCAAATAATATGGATATTATAGGTGTTCTAAATATGGATATGACTGGTTGGGATGGTAATGATGATGGACTATTTGATATTCATACACGTGATAAAGCAAATTCTGTTTCTTTAGCAAATTTTCTTGTTGTTATTGAATCATTATATAACTTGCCTTTAAATCCTGCTGTTTATAATCCGGGTACATCGGCAAGTGATCATTCGCCTTTCTGGCTGTATGATTATTCGGCAATTTTATTTATCGAAGCATATTGGGGAGGAGATTTTAATCCATATTATCATAGTAGTGAGGATAGAATTGATAAATTTAATCTAACATACTTTCATAATGTAGTTAAGTTAGGAATTGCATCTATCTCGACGTTAGCAACGGAAAACTTTATAGTATCAGTTCGAGAAAATATTAGTCTACCATATTCATTGCATATAAACAATTTTCCGAATCCCTTTAACAATTCTACTATCATTCAATATGCAATACCTGAAGAAAGTAATATATCATTAGATTTGTACAACAGTATTGGTGAAAGAATTGCAAATCTATTTAGGGGATATAGAAAGCCGGGTGAATATGAGATCCATTTTAATGGAAGTTCAATTACCAGCGGTGTATATTTTATTATTTTAAATACATCTAAACACATTTACAGTCATAAAATATTACTCTTAAAGTAGAAGCAATATAATCGTTGCCTCAATCCATTTCCCGAAGAGCGGCGTAAACTAAGTTAGGCGCAAGAACGTTATTTTGTATCATTAAAAGGAGTATTATGAAATTTTGGAAAACATTATTGATGATTAATATTTTTTGTTTGTTAACACAATCTTATGCACAGAAAATACACAATCAACAATTTACTTATTCAATAAAAGATAGCATTGAGTTAAAGGCATATGTATTCACATTAGATAGTTTAAGAAAAAGCGAGAATCTTCCAGCAATTGTAATATTCCATGGGGGTGGTTGGTCATCGGGTGAAGTTTCTTGGTCTTTTAGAAGAGCCGAGCATTTTGCAAAGCTTGGTTTTGTTGCAGTTGCTGCACAATATCGACTTTCCGATCAAAAGAATATTACACCAGTTGAAGCAATGGAAGATGCACGAGATATTATAAAATGGATGAGATTAAACAAGGATCTAATAAAAATTAATCCGAATAAGTTAGTTGGTTATGGGTGGTCTGCGGGAGCTCACTTAGTTACATCGGCGGCAATATTTAAAGACTCAAATACCTCAGTTAGTTCAAGTCCAAATGCACTAGTATTAGTTTCACCAGCAGTTTCTTTAGGAAAAGATACTTGGTTTCAGAAGTTACTATTAAATAGAGTGGAAGCGAATAAAGTATCTCCTGATGAAAATGTCAAAAAAGGATTACCACCGACATTGATTCTCCAAGGTAGAGACGATACAGTCACTCCATTATCTGGCGCGCAAAATTTTACAAATAAGATGAAATTAAATGGAAACATTTGTGAATTAATAATATATGACGGTGTTGGACATCTTTTTACTCCATCAAGTGAACGAGATGATGGATTTCCGAATCCAGATCCAAAAGTTCAAGAAAAAGCATACAAAAAGGTGGCTGAATTTTTAAGATCATTAGATTATATAAACTGATGATCATTTTGTTGTATAACCTCTTTAATCTGTCAAATTTATAAGCTTTTGGCCGAGGCGGACAAGTAAATAAATGAGAACTCAATTACGACGGCCTGCCCGCCGTAATAAAATGAAGGCGGGTTGTGTTTTTCGATATTTCTGGATAATACGAAGTTATACGCTTGAAATATAATCTTGATATTGTCGTAATATAGACTTAAATTTAGTCCAGAATAAAGACAATATAAGGACGCAAAAATGAAAAATATTTTAGTGGCAAACGATATAATTCCCGTTGGTCAATTCAAATCTAATTTGGCTAAATACCTCAATGAAATCCAGACTAAGAGGAATTCCTTGATCATTACACAAAATGGTAAACCTGCCGGCGTATTAATTTCTCCTTCGGAATTTGATGAATTGCGACAAACAAAGCTTTTTATTGATTCCATTTCGCGTGGTTTATCTGATTCGGAAAAAGGAGAGGTGCTATCAACTTCGCAACTTAGAAGGGAATTGCAAAAGACGCGATCTGGTAAAGAATAATGAAAATATTTTGGACAAAAGAAGCCTTACTTCGATTAGAAGAAACTGAAAAATACATATCAAAAGATAATCCTATTGCTGCAATAGAGTTTGTTGACAAGTTAATTACAGTTGCTGAAACATTAGTTGATAATCCGGAAAAAGGTAGAATTGTTCCTGAATTGTCTCTTGAAAATATTAGAGAATTACTTTATCGAAATTATCGCATTGTTTATTTAGTGAAGAAAAACTCGATAGACATTCTCACGGTTTTTGAAGGACATCAATTATTAAAAAAAGAAGAAATAGTTAAAAGTAAAAACTGATAAACGCATATAACTGTTTTAAAGAGTAAAAAGTCCCGCCAGATTTATCAGTTTTTGGCTGAGGCGGACAAGTAAATAAATGAGAACTCAATCAACTGTGGTGGTTTTTCGATGTTTCGATATTACACGCCGTTATATTACAAATAAAAAATATTCTATAGTT
>JALHTS010000160.1 GCA_022865965.1 Ignavibacteriaceae bacterium | reverse complement strand
TTCCTGCTTTTATGGTTAGAATAAGAGGAATGATCAAGAAGAAAGATATTTCCGGTGCAATCAGTCATTGTATGCAGGAAAAATCTCCTGTTGCAAACATTGTAAGAAAAGGATTAAAAAAATACAGGCTTGGTCATACAAGAGTTAAAGAAGCAATTGAAAACGCTGGACGTCAGGAAGTGAGTAAACTTGAAAAAGGATTAACTATCTTAGCTACTGTTGCGGGTGTTGCTCCTCTTCTTGGATTTCTTGGAACAGTTACTGGTATGATTCAGGCTTTTATGACAATTGAAGATCTTGCCGGTGCGGCTAATCCAAGCGATTTAGCAGGAGGGATCTGGGAAGCTTTAACAACCACTGCATTCGGACTTATAGTTGGTATTCCAGCACTAGCATTCTACAATTATTTTTTAAGTGCAATTAAAAGAACTGTAGAAGATATGGAAACAGTGGCTAATGATGTTATTGATGTGATTCAGGATGAATCGACCGATATAAGCGATATTGATGATGAAGTAGAAATTGATATATAGGAATTAACATGAAATTTCAAACATCAAAACAACCAATAAGTATTTTCAGCTATTCATCTTTGACAGATATAGTGATGTTATTAGTGGTGTTCTTTCTTCTCACATCACAGTTCGTTATTCAGACAGGAGTAAAAGTTAAGCTGCCTAGCTCAAAGTTGAATGAAAGATCAGAACCAACAATGATGATTGTTACTTTAACTTCCGGCGGTGGTGTTTATGTCGGGTCAGATGAAGTCGGTATTGATCAGCTAGCATTTAAACTGGGTGAAATAAAAGCCGAAACAAACGGGGATAATCTAATTATTCGTTCTGATAAGAGCGTGTCAATTGAAATGATAATAAAAGTAATTGATGCTGCAAAAGCCTCGGCGATAGATAAATTCACAATTGAAACAGAAAAACAATTATGAACTACAGGGATATAAAAAACATCTCTTATTCTGCTTCAGTGTTGTTTCATTCAATCCTGATGGTCATATTTCTATTGGTTAATTTAACATTCGAATTTCCTGCAAAGGATTATGTTGAATTATCTTTTGGAATATCATCAGAGTATGGTTCATCCGGTGCAATAGGTGAAAACCTTGATAAAACAGAAGAACTTGCATCCCCTCAAGAGGAAAACATAACCGAAAATAAAAATCCTGAGGTCAAAGAAGTTAAGTTGCCTGTTGCAAAAAACACTCAGGATGATAACATAATTAAACCTGCCGAGAAGGATAAAGAACAGAAAAAGGAAACCAAAACCGAGAATGTTAAGGAAACAACCTCTGATGTTTCAACAACGGGTAAAGGAAACCTTGCACGAGGTGAAGGAAGTTTTGGATTCGATATTGAGTGGGGAGGAATGGGAACAAGAAAAATTTACAGTTACTCACTTCCTTCTTATCCCGAAGGTGTAAATAAGGAAATTGATATCCGTCTTCGTTTTACAATTAAACCGGATGGAACTGTTGGTTCTATTTTCTTATTGACAAAAGCTGATACCAAGTTGGAAAATGCTGCTATTAATTCTTTGTGGCAGTGGAGGTTTGAACCTCTTTCACCAGCACAGCAGCAGGCAGAACAAACTGCAGTTATTGTGTTCCCTTATCGGTTGCAGTAGAAGTCTCTTTGTAGTAGAATTTGTAGAAGAAGAATTCAGCTATAGTAAGCAGAGTTAGTGAGAAAGTATCTCTGTCATAATATATTCCTAACCCTTCCTGTTCCATCACTAACTTTGCAATCAAACCGGAAATTGTCCAACCGACTGCAAAAAGTATCCCTATCAAAACTAGATTAAGAAAACCAGCGGACAATCCTTCTTCCTGCCATTTCTTCGTGAAGATTACCAGCATAAAAATTAAGTGAAGAAAAAAGATAAACGCGGTTATCATCTATCAATCAGTCCTTCTGTTTAATATAGCCATACCAAGCGCACCGCCAATCATTCCGAATATGGAGTTGGAAATAAAATTACTGAAGAAAATCATTACAGCATATAAAGCTGAAAATCCGGTTGTTTGAATATCCGTGGCCATTTGTTTTGTTATTTTTAATGATTCATCAAATAAAGGTCCTAGGTTCCATTGTCTCATCATAACTTCTGTTTGAGGAAGTGAATAAATTAAATCGTTACTTTTTGTGATGAAAGTTATCAGAAGGTCAAACGAAGTAATGAAAAATGTGGCAAATAATCCGGTTAGAAATCCAAACAGCAAAGCTTTTTTGATAGTTATCTTCTCAAGATTACGATTTATTTTTCTATCAAGAAATAAAGCAAGAATAGCCGCACCTGGTACAATTAAGCAACAGCTAAAACTCTTTAACATAGGAATAGTCGTGAGCACTGATGCAGCAAAACCGCTGACTAACGATGGAAAAACTTTTTTCACTATTTACCTTTTAAAATATTCAGAAAAAGAATTTTCAATTACAGACAAAATATATATAAACGAAGTTGAACCAAAAAGTATTCCTGTTAATAGTGCAAGGAGCAAGGAATAATTATAAAAATTGAATAGCACTCCTAACACATCAATTAACATCGGAACGCTTGCAATTATCAAGGGAAGAAGATTTAAACGAAATGTCTTCTTATAAAAAAGAAGTACAAATGACATCAGTAATGCTCCTGTATAAATACCAAAACATCTAGCACAGACAAATAAAAGGTTTGAATCACATAGAAAAGTTTTAGCCGGATTCTGATGACACGTTATAGAATAGAATTGATTAGTTAAGATAACGAGAAGGGGATTCTCAATATTTAAGCAGGAGATGAATATCCCTGCTGTCCAAATTAACAAACCAGCAAAAAATATTATTCGTATTCTTTTTATAAAAAAGTAAAAAAACTTTTTCAATTCAAAGTGGAAAAGATTAAAATTTCTTTAGAAGTAAGAACGTATAATTTATCGTTATAAAAGAGAGACGAAACAATTTCTAAATCTCTGAAGTCAAGAACAATCTCATTGAAGATTTGATCTTCTGTTCTAAGGTTCTGAGTAAAAATTTTATCTATTGAGTTTAAGGTTAAATTATCGAATATAATTCTTAATGAGACCAACTTTTCTTCTATCTCAATATTCCCAACGCCATTGCCAAATGAATCGAAGATTACAATGCCTGATTCATCTAAAACTAAAATTAAATTATTAGAACTAACTGCCAGAGATTTTGGATTTTCTA
>JALHTS010000159.1 GCA_022865965.1 Ignavibacteriaceae bacterium | reverse complement strand
CTGTATGGCAAAGGAAATGGTAAAATATTTGCGAGGCTTTTCTTAACTATTATTATTGAATCCCCGGTGAGAGGAATATTATTAACAATTTCCGCAAGTTTCCAAAAAGCATTTCCATTATTATCAAACGTAGCAGAATAACTGTCGCCAATATTATAATCACCGGATAAAGTATCAGAGAACAAAGTATAATATGTAACCTGCGGACTTATAATAGTATTAAGCGCTTTTAGAACATCAGTGTTTGCAAATATTGAAACAATCGTATCGTTATTAGATGAATTCACCATCCTCATATAATAATTTGAAACAGGGAAAGAAGAGATTTCATAATATCTTGAAGGAGGAGAAAAAACAGTACTCACAGTGGGAATTAAAACAGGATAATTTCTGGCTTCTTCAAAGTATGCGCCCGATATACTGCGATAATTTGTAAAGTAATTCCAGATACCAAATCTTGCCAATTCAAATTCAAAAACAGAAGTATACTCCTGAATACTATTGTTAATTGCACTTAAAGCGCGATTGGTTTTCATTAATTCCCATTGACGTTTAATAATGTTATATCCGAATATATCTCTTATATAAATGTTCCAATGAGCAAGATTATAACCATTATTATTAGGAAAAGCTCTTGAAGGATTTCTAAAATAATCAGGTATATAAGCATAATAATCGTTTATCGAGTCAAAGACAAATTCTTCCATTGCGGTTGAAGTAATTTCATAAAAAAATAGATCTTCAGGTAAACGCAAGATATAATTTCCACCCTGAATTGCGTGATGAAATTCATGAGCTACTGTCACCCGTGCTGCATCGATTGGCTGTTTATTTTGAAAAGGATACCATGGATAATCATTATCGATTACCATATAAGAAGTATAACGGTACAAATCTTGTTGAACTTCTTGAACTGGAACTTCAAACTGTGTATAACCATAAAGATCATACAAGTTCATAATGTAAATATCATACTTGTTATCTCCGCCATAATCTCCGTTCGGATCGTAAAGTGAGTCACCTGGAGGAAAACCATATCCGAGAAATTCTATTTCAAATTTGTAAACCGAATCAAGTGCAATAGCCAGTAAATTCAAATCATAAGCGGGTGCATCCGTTCCGGTTTGGTAATAATGAATTTTGTATCTGCCACTTGGAGTTATCATACTATCGGTTGTCACCGGTCTTTGAAATAAAACTTTCAATAGTTCTTGTTGTTCAGGAGAAAACGAATCTATATTAAAGCGAAGTGTGTTCACTAAATTTAATCCGCACTTAAGATTTTCCTCTACACCGGTGGGTAAATCGGGAGAAATTTTTGATCCTAAGCCTTTTACATTTAGAAATAAGTTATATAATGAATCGAGTTCGGCTTTGGTTTGTGAATTAGAATTTGCAAAGCCTATAAGTATAAAAAACAGAATTGCTTTTAATATTGATTTTTTCATGGTATTTGTCTTACTGAAATTGAACCATTTTCTTTATTTAGATAAATAAGATGCATGTTGTTTAAATCAGGATTCACTATAATAAAATCCGTTGCTGCAATGTTATTAAATATTTCCAGGAATTTAGATCTTTTATTATCGGGTGATAACTCAATTTTTCTTATTGATTTTTTATTTTCATCGTAGAAAAAAACTGAGTTGTGTCCGTCAAAAGATAAGTGATTTTTATTTTTTATCCTAAGACCGGATAGTTGCTTATCAGCGTTAATAAAATTCGCATTATCTGCACTGACTATAGAGATGAAATCTCTTTCACCCGTTAGGATTATACTAATCTGCTTGTAACTATCTTTTTGTTTTGTGATATCTGAACTTGAAAATATTTCTGCTCTTTGGAGCGGAACAGTCTGTCGTTTCCTTTCTCCGGGTTTATCAATGTTGAATAACAATTCAATTAAATTAAGCTGTTCCTTTTCTGTTTTCCAATATAAAAGAATTGGATTATTTAACGGAATAATTTCCGCATTTACCCATTTTTCCGTTATTGAATAATATTCAGAAAATGAATACCTGATGTTATGATATTTAAATTCACCAAAGAAAGATTTATTGTCCTTTCTATATGCGATATAAACCGATGAATTATTTTCGTCAATGTGATAAATCTCTAGATCAATCAAATTACCGGGAGAGTATAATTGTTCACGTTTGATATTATCATTTGGAAGATTGAATGTTATTATTTCGATCAATCTTGAATTATTAGAATAACAATAGATTTTTTTTTCATTGCTTTTGCTGTCATCAACAACTAAATACTCGGGCTCTTTAAAAACAGTAGCTGAATAGAATCTGTCCGGGATCCCTTCTTTATTTCTGAGCAGAAGATTTAGTGTGTTATTTGATTTATCGAAAAATGCAATGTCTAAAATTTTATTTCTATCACTATTAAAATATGTGATTGCTACAGGTTCAACTGAGACTGCTAAATCAAAATCTTCTGCTACAGAAGAAAGTTTCGAAATTAATCCGACTTCGCCTTTTTCAGTAAGAAAAGCCACACCGTAAATAAATTTACTGATGTAAAGGACTACACTTTCAATTCTTTCTCTTTTAAGATGAACAAATTCCTTATAGAAATTGCCATCCGGTTTTCCGAAAACAGATGAAATAATCCCTGATTCTTTTGAGAGATAAACGATATCAAAATATCCATCTTGGTTAAAATCACCTATCACAAAATCATCAACAGGATAAAGAGTATTAATTGTTATCGCCGAATCATACGCAGAACGAAAATCACCAAAAAAAATTTTAATGGAATTACCTGAACTCAATATTAGATCGTTATACGAGTCATAATTAAAATCAAATGTTCTGAATTGAGTTGCCTGATCAGAGTAAGGAAGTGTTCTTACTTCAGTAAAAACTCCTTCTCCATTATTAAAAAGGAAATGAATATTACTATTAAAGAGATTGTAAGCCGCAATGTCTTTAAATCCGTCATTATTAAGATCGATAAAATGAGCAAAACTGAAACTCGTCTTTTCAATTAACTTTTCTTCAACAAACTTATTTTCCTGAAGAGATAACAATGAAAGTCCATCGAATGTGCTTCCTGAAATGAGAAACTCATTCTGTTCATCTCCATTTATATCTGCGATGCTTATTCTATCGGGATAAGAATTGAATTTGTATTGTTTGGATATTGAAGGATGACCGAATTGTGAAAAAGAATAAATACCGAAAGTTCTTTCTGCACGTGATAAAAAAGCATAGCCTTCAATTTCATTTATTCTGTTAAAGATAGGTTCAATGTTAGATGTTGATAAAGGGAGTGTAATTTTTTTCTGGTCTTTAAATTCACCAATACCGAATCCCTCAAGGAGTGCTGATCGTTTATCAAAACTAGAAGATAAAATTATATCTGAGTAAGAATCCGTGTTAAAGTTTAATCTGAAAATAAAATTGTATCCTGAATCAACACTGAAGGTATTTAATTTGCAGAAACCATTTAAAGGAACCTGTGCGAAGGAAAGGTCGAATAAGAGGAATAAAAAAAATAGGAGACTAAGTAATCTTAGTTCTTGTCTTAAGTCTGTTTTCTCTGCGTGTAAGGGCTTCATCATAAAGTCTTTTTTCATCAACGGTCTCAGGAATAGCTTCTTTGGCTTTAACCGTGTTTCCGTCATTATCGACTGACACAAAAGTAAGGTATGCTGTGTTGCTGTGTATCTTTGTGTCTTCTCTGAAATTCTGAGCATAAACTTTTACACCAACTTCCATTGATGTATTAAAAACCCTGTTAATTGATGCGATGAGAGTAACAGCATCACCCAGTTTGATCGGATGATGGAAATCAATCCTGTCAACCGACGCAGTGACACAAACTCTGTTATTATGTTTTGCCGCACTTAGTGCAGCGCAAATATCTATCCAATGCATTAATTGTCCGCCAAGCAAATTACCAAGCTGATTTGTATGATGAGGCAATACAAGCTCGGTCATCGTCATTACTGAATCACTGATCTTTTTAGATGTTTGACTCATCAATTAGCAGACAACTTTTTTTCTAAACTATTTTTAAATGACTGGATTTCTTTGAAATTAGGATGATCAGGATACTTATCTAAAAACCTGTTTGATTCTTCCAGAGCTTTATCAGTCATTTTTCTTTTATCAAGAATAAATATTTTATTGTACAATGCCAGCGGGGCATATTCAGTATCATGATATATTTCCATTACGCTGTCATAATATTTCATTGCAGCATTTTGATACTGAAGCTTTTCGTAAATGCGGGCTGCATCGTACTCTTTTTTAGCCAGTTTATTATTTAGTTCTTTAATCTTTTGCTCGGCTTCAAAAACTTTTTCGTTCAAAGGGAAGAAATCAATGAACGCCTGATATTCTTCTATCGCTTTCTTAGAATAAGCCTGATCAAGATTTACATTTGGAGAAAGCTCATAATAACATTCGGCAAGCATGAATTGTGCTTGTGGAATATACTCGCTGGCCGGCATATTTCTAATCAACTTGCTGAATTCAAATGCTCCAAGTATAAATTCATCTCTTTTAAATCTTGACATTGCAAGATAGAATTGAGAATCATCATTAATAGTGCTGCCCGGATACTGCAGTATCAATGCCTGAAATTCATTAACCGCATCTTCATAATCTTCTTGCTCATATAATTTGATCGCATAGTTAAGTCTTTCTTCCGGTATCATGTTTGTCGTATCCAAAGAAGAAGAACAGCTCCAAACAAAGATTAAAACTGACGCTATTATTAATATTTTTTGCATGAAATTACGTTTTGATTTCTAAATTTTGATTGCAATAATAAAGATTTTCATATCTGCTTCAAAGGTAATTTTTGCTACTTGCTTCGAACAGAAAAGAATAAAATAACTGCAATTGCAGCTGCGCCAACAGCTATTACAGGTTCCAATAAACTTGAAAAGAAAGGCTCAGATGGCAATTTGCCCGAAGTAAAAGGAAAAGATCGGTTTTCTATCTTAGCTATATCTTCAACTTTAACTTTATCAGTAAATGAATAATTAAATTCTTTCAATTCAGTGGAAGATGGAACCTCAGATGAAGTAATTAAATAATTTCCTGATAGTATTAATTCTCTTGATACATAAAAATCACCGAGAAATCCGTCCCTTTCTTGTTCACCATATTTTACTTCGGCATTCTGAATGACAAAATTAAGATTAGGAATTTCTTTTTTGGTATCTCTGCTTCTTAAAACTTTTAATCCGTTTGAACTGAGTTGAGAAATTATACGATTCTCAAAAATTGTATAGTATATACCCAACTCAAAAGCCACAGATACTTCGGGTGTGACTGAAGAAATATTTTTAGCAGCTTGTGTTGCGGCGGAATCAATAAGTAAGTAGAAGATGTCCAGGTTATTAATGGATTGGGCTTTTCCGATGGAAGTGAAAAATAAAAGAAAAATAAAAAACCGGAGAATTTTAAGTTTTTCTCCGGCTATGTTAAAAAAATTTCTATTCATTGCACTCCGAATATCAGAAGAAATGTAATTTATATCAAGGCGCTTTAGTATAAAAAATTCTGTGTGTTACGTATAAAGTGTGCCTATCGCTTACTGCAAACCACCATCTACCATCTACCATTTTCCATCTTCCATCTTCCAACTACCTTCTACCCATTGCCATTTCTCTCAACCTTTTTATTCTTTCCTCGGTTGATGGATGAGTAGAGAATAATTTTCCAAATCCACCTTTTAATGGATTGATTATAAACATATGTGCAGAAGCCGCACTGCTATGGCTCACAGGTTTGATCTGATTTCCTCTGGAAATTTTCTCTAACGCAGATGCTAAAGCCATCGGGTTCCCGCTTATTTTTGCACCACCAGAATCAGCCATAAACTCTCTTGACCTTGATATTGCCATTTGTAAAAGCATAGCAATAATTGGTGATAAAATAATTAATATCAATCCACCTAAACCACTGCCACCCTCTCTGTCATTTCCTCTGCCAAACATTGCAAGCCAGCCGGCCATTTGTGCAATGTATGTTATAGTTCCAACTAAAGTTGCAGCAATTGTACTTACAAGAATATCCCGATTCTTAACATGTGAAAGTTCGTGAGCCATTACTCCTGCCATCTCATCATTTGTAAGACTCTGAAGAATTCCGGTTGTTGCTGCAACTGCAGCATTCTTTGGATTTCTTCCTGTAGCAAAAGCATTTGGAGTAGGATCATTAATAAGATAAACTTTGGGCATTGGCAGATTTGCATTCTGTGCAAGTTGTTCAACCATATTATAAAATTTAGGTGCCTGTTCCCTGGTTACCTGCTGAGCACGATACATCTTTAATACAATTTTATCTGAAAACCAGTAAGAACTGAAATTCATTAATAAAGAAAATATAAAGGCAATGGTCATTCCGGAATTTCCACCAAGTGCGTATCCAACCAG
>JALHTS010000158.1 GCA_022865965.1 Ignavibacteriaceae bacterium | reverse complement strand
TCCGAATGATATTATGATCATAAAAGACCCGGTTAAAGATGCCACAGTTGAAATATTTAAACCTATCAATAATGGTGATCCTCACAAAAAAGTTGATATAGTTATCCTTGCAGAGGGTTATACAAAAGAGGGAAAAGTTAAATTTGAAAAAGATTTAAATAAATTCACCAACTATTTTTTCGGTCATGAACCTTATCAATCAATGAAAGAACATTTTAATATTTATGGAGTTTTCAAACCTTCTGAAGAAAGCGGAACAGATTTACCCGGTGCGGATATTTTTGTGAACACAGTTTTGAATACAACATTCTGGTCTCTCGGTTCGGAAAGATATTTAATGACTGAAGACAATAAAACAATGCGCGATTTAGCGGCTCACGTACCTTATGATGCAATTTACATTCAAGTTAATCATTCACGATACGGCGGCGGCGGAATTTATAATCAGTTTTGTACATATACTACCGATAATCAGTTTGATAATTATTTATTTACGCATGAGTTCGGTCATTCTTTTGCAGGATTAGCAGATGAATATTATACGTCCGATGTGGCGTATAATGATTTTTTCCCGACAACAGTTGAACCTGTTGAACCAAACATTACAGCATTACTTGATCCGAAGAATATTAAATGGGAAAAATTTGTTAGTGAAGGAATTGAACTCCCAACACCGTGGGAGAAAGAAGAATTTGATAAATTCAGTTACGAATGGCTTAAAGAAAGAAACAGAATGAACAGCAATATTGCAGAATTGAAAAGAAAACGTGCTCCGGAAGATCAAATAAAAGCGGCAGAAAAAGAATATGCATTAAAAGATAAAGAACAATCTGATAAAGTTGATCGATATTTAAGGAGCAGCAAATACTGGAATAAGATTGGCGCATTTGAAGGTGCTGGATATTTACCGAAAGGTATGTACAGACCAATGCTGGATTGTATAATGTTCTCCAAAGGTGACAAACCTTTCTGTACAGTTTGTGAGGAAGCGATTAAGGAAGTAATAAAAAATTATACTGAGTGATATTCTCTCTGTGTCTTCGTGACTATGTGGTTAATGCATTTTCTTTACCACAGAGACACAGAGTCACGGAGTTAATTTTAGAAGATCAACAATAGAAGAAATATATCTTGCATCAGTTCCGCAGCAACCGCCAAGAACTTTAAGATTATATTTTTTATTCAGATCAACCATGCCTTTTGCCCAATTATGAGGCGAATCTGCATGAAGTTCGTCAAGTGTATCAAGTTCTTCCGGACTTTTATCAGATGCATTAGCCTGAATTCCGAATAATCTTTTAGCTAAAATATTTTCAGCATCTATAATTTTATTCAGAGATTTGCTAAGCACATCGGGATGGATACAGTTTGTCATATAAAAAACCGGTTGAACAAGAACAGAGTCATCTACAATTTTTATTGCATCAACAAGCGGAGTTCCATCCAACATTTTCCCATCACCTCGAATAACAAAACTAATTACATATGGTATATTTGTTTCACTCATCGCCTTAGCCATTCCTTTAACTTCATTTATTTCAGGCATAGTGGATGCAAAAAGAAAATCAACTCCGGCTATTGCAAGTGCATTCATTTGTTCTTTATGAAAAAGATATGCTTCGCTTTCACTAAGCGCTTCTTCAGGTTTATAAGCATCACCTTTACAGCCTGTTAAACCACCGATAAAAATCTTTTCAGCAAAACCTTTGTAAAATTTTCTTATAGTATCTACAAATTTAAAAGCATCTGTATTGATTTTATCAATATTAACATTAGCCTTTTTTATTCTTTCTTTATTCGCTCGCCAGGTTGGCGTTAGAAGCATAATTGGAAATCCGGAATTCACAGCAATATCAATATATTCCCGGTATAATTTTTCTAAAAGAATTTTTCCTTCTTCATCATAAATCATTGCTGCATTTGATAAAACTTCATCAAGAGGATACTTGAATTCTCGTTTAAGTCTTTCAATTATTGCCCCTTCAGTAAGAATGATATTATTACTGCTGATAGTTTCAATAAAATTCATTGAATGTTTAAATTGTAAGTGTTTGAAAAATTTTATCTAATTTCCTTTTATAAATTACAAACAATTAGTATTGCTATGAAAACAAAACTTGATATTGCTAAAAATTGGCTGCCACGCTATACAGGAACTCAGATTGATGAGTTTGGTGACTATATGCTTCTAACCAACTTCAATAATTATGTTGAAAAATTTGCAGATAGATTCGATTGTGATATAAAAGGTGTTGGGCGAACAATGCAAACTTCAACTAATGCAAATGGATTATCAATAATAAACTTTGGAATAGGTTCAGCCAATGCGGCAACAATTATGGATCTTCTTGTAGCTAGAGCACCAAAAGGAGTTTTATTCCTTGGCAAATGCGGTGGGCTAAAAAGATCAACTGAAATTGGAAATTTTATTTTACCGACTGCTGCAATCCGCGGAGAGGGAACAAGCGATGATTATAAACCAAAGCAAGTTCCGGCTCTTCCATCGTTTAAGCTGCATAAATTCGTTTCTGATAAAATAATAAATCGTGGTCTGGAGTATCGGACCGGTGTAGTTTACACAACTAATAGAAGAGTTTGGGAATGGGACGAAGAGTTCAAACAGCATTTGAGAAAACTATCTACAATTGCAATTGATATGGAAACTGCCACACTATTTATTGTCGGTTTAGTCAATGAAATCCCGCGCGGTGCTTTGCTTCTTGTTTCAGATATTCCAATGATACCAGAAGGAGTGAAAACAGAAGAATCTGATAAGATAGTTACAGAGCAGTTTGCCGATCTTCATTTAGAAATTGGAATTGAAGCAATGACGGAAATTGGTGATAAGGGTGAAGCAATTAAGCACTTTACTTATTAATTTGA
>JALHTS010000157.1 GCA_022865965.1 Ignavibacteriaceae bacterium | reverse complement strand
GTAAGCTTTTTATTTGTTAATACGAATAATGCCTGCACAAATTTTATTGTTACAAAAGGTGCAAGTATTGATGGCTCTGTTATGGTAACATACTCAGCCGATTCCTATGGATTTTTCGGTGAGCTTTATCATTATCCGGCTGTTGTTTACCAAAATGGTACCTGGTTAGAAATTTATGAATGGGATTCAGGAAAATTCCTTGGAAAAATTCCTCAGGTTTTAGTCACTTATAACGTAATCGGAAATATGAACGAACATCAGGTTGTTATTGGTGAAACTACTTTTGGTGGAAGAGAAGGGCTTGTCGATTCCAAAGGAATAATTGATTACGGCAGTTTAATGTTTATCGCTCTTCAAAGATCTAAAACTGCGCGTGAAGCTATTAAAATTATGACTGACCTTGTCAATGAATATGGATACTGTAGTTCTGGCGAATCATTTTCAATTGCAGACGCAAATGAAGCGTGGATTCTTGAAATGATAGGAAAAGGAGAAGAAAACAAAGGCGTGGTTTGGGTGGCAGTAAAAATTCCGGATGGTTACGTTTCCGGTCATGCAAACCAATCACGAATAACAACATTTCCATTAAACGATTCTGAAAATTACATGTATGCACCTGATGTAATTTCTTTTGCAAGAGAGAAAGGCTATTTCACAGGAAAAGATTCTGAATTTAATTTTGCTGATGCTTATGCTCCGTTAGATTTTGGTGCGATACGATTTTGCGATGCTAGAGTCTGGTCATTATTTAGAAGATGTAATTCAGATATGGATAAATATCTTTCATATATTAAAGGTGAATCATTGGAGAGATTGCCTTTGTACATCAAGCCGGATAAAAAATTATCTGTTCACGATGTAATGAATCTAATGCGTGACCACTATGAGGGAACTGAATTAGATATGACGAAAGGAATTGCAGCAGAACCTTATCAAATGCCATATAGATGGCGTCCGTTAGTTTGGGAGTACAATGGTGAAGAATATTTTCACGAAAGACCAATCTCTACTCCTCAGACCGGATTTTCATTTGTCTCTCAAGCTCGCTCATATTTGCCAAGAGAAGTTGGCGGAGTTTTTTGGTTTGGTGTTGATGACACATACTTTACAGTTTACACGCCAATGTATGCTTCAATGACCAAAGTTCCATATAACTTTTCACATGATGTTGGCTCGATATCGAAGTTTAGTTGGGATTCTGCATTTTGGGTTTTCAATTTTGTTTCAAATTTTTCATACCCGAAATATTCAGTAGTTATAGATGACGTAAAGAAAACTCAGAATGAACTTGAAGGTACATACTTTGCTCAGCAAGAAAATGTTGAAGCTACTGCATTATCATTACTGAAAAATTCTAAAGGCGAAGCAATTGAATATCTGACTAACTACTCAATATCATTGGCGGAACAAACTTATAAAACATGGAAACAGCTTGGTGAAAACTTATTACTAAAGTATATGGATGGAATTTCAAAGAATGAATTATTCAAACCGAAGAATATTGGCTATCCTGAACATTTTAAAAAGATGATTGTTGAAGAATCCGGCGAGAAATTAAAAATGAAAAAGACTAATGTTGAGCTGCAGACTTCCTATACACAGAATATTAGTAAGGCAGATCAACTTCTTAGTGAAAAGAAATATGCGGAAGCAAAATCCTATTATGAAAAAGCCCTCATAATAAAGCCAGATGAAAATTATCCGAAAACAAAAATTGAAAAAATTGAATCTTTGCTAAATACTATTGAGGAACTTCACAAAAGCACTTTTTAATATTTTTGATTAGTTAAAAATTTATTATAAAGAAAGCCTGATTTAATAAAAAATATTCCTTTTTAGGGAACATATTGAATTACGAAATGTAAAAGCAATCGTATTTTGAAGAAGTTCTACAAATTATTTTAAGTGAATATCAATTTTTATTGAGGACAGCCACTATGAAGAATAAAAACTTATTAATGCTTGTCATTCTGATGACATTTGTGTTTGTTTCATTTGCCGGAATAATTACGAACACAGAATTATTTAAAAGCAACAAAATGGCAGAATTCAATTTTACAGGTGATTACAAAACTTCCTGGCGAAAAGTTGATTCATTAGAGCAAAAAGGTCTAACCCGTTCTGCCTTGGAGGTAGTTGAAGAAATATATAAAACCGCCAAAAGTGAAAAGAATCATCCGCAGTTCATCAAATCAATTTTTTACAAACTAAAATTTGCAAACTATACTGAAGAAGACAGCCACGTAAAAATAGTAAATGATGTAAAAGCTGAGATTAATAGTGCTTCGTTTCCTGCAAATGCAATACTTCAGTCAATTCTGGCAAACATTTACTGGCAGTATTACCAGAACAACAGGTGGCGCTTTCAGCAAAGAACTGAAACGGTAAATTTTGATAATGAAGACCTGCCTGCCGGCGAGGCAGGTTTTCAGACGTGGGATCTTTCGAGACTAGTAAGGGAAATTGTAAAACATTACCAGTCTTCTCTTGAAAAAAGTGATGAACTAAAGAAGATTTCGTTAAAGGATTTTAAGGATATTCTTTACTACAGCGATTCTCAGCAGTCTTACCTTCGCCCAACATTATATGATTTGCTTGCACACACAACTCTTTCATTTTACATAAATGATGAAGCATCAGTAACAGATCCTGTTTACAAATTTGAATTATCTAGCGAAAATGATTTTTCATTACCAGAAGATTTTGTTGATATAAGTTATCAAACAAAAGATTCGCTCTCGCTTAAGTTTTATGCAATTCAACTTTACCAGGAACTAATAAAATTTCACCTTGATGATGATGAAAAGGATGCATTGATAGATGTTGATCTGGCAAGATTAAATTTTGTACGCAGCAACAGTATAAACACAAAAAAGCATACTCTATACTTAAATGCCATAATCAACCTTGAAGAAAAATTCAGCACTGTTCCCTATTCTTCTCTCATCTCATTTAACTTAGCAAATTATTATTACAATGAAGGCCTAAAATACAATGCAGATGTTTCCGAAGATCACAAATGGGAAATTAAAAAAGCGCTTGATATTTGTAACTCAACAATTAACAAGTATCCTGATACTTTTGGTGCGCAGGAATGCAGATGGCTGCAGAATACAATCCTGCAAAAAAGTTTAGGATTTCAAACTGAATACGGCAACATTGCAAATAAGCCTTTCCGCAGCCTGGTTACTTTTAAGAATGTTGAAAGAGTTTTCATAAGGATTATAAATTGGAACGATAAGCTTGACAGCAAAGAGAATGGTTTAAATAGTCAACAGCTCATTCAACTTTATACATCACAAAAACCAGTTAAAGAATGGACTATTGACCTACCGGATGATAAAGATTATCAAAACCACAGTGTTGAAATTAAAATGCCGGCACTTTCTTTTGGCAGATACGTTGTACTTACAGCAACTGATAAAAATTTCACTTATATAAAAAATGCAGTTGCATATTCTAAAATGTGGGTTTCAAACATCAGTTATCTCAGAAGAGATATGG
Organism: Ignavibacteriaceae bacterium; assembly: GCA_022865965.1. GTDB lineage: Bacteria > Bacteroidota > Ignavibacteria > Ignavibacteriales > Ignavibacteriaceae > JAGXRK01. The sequence continues at coordinate 725 of JALHTS010000157.1, read as the reverse complement.
GAAAAAACCTAACACAGTTTTATGCCTTGCACAGAGAAACCGGGCATCCTTTAGCTAGTATTGATTATGAGATTTACAGACAACAATATGTTCCGGATGACAGGGCTTACAAATTCTTTAAAATGAGCAGTGGAAAAACAAACCGCGAAGGCGGGTTTGAGTTTAAGAAAGAATCAAATCAGTATAACAACTACAAGGTTATTTTTATAAATGGCAAAGACAAATTCGAATCGAATAATTATTCTTCCTATTACTACAACAATGATCCGGTAAAAAGAACCACAACATTTTTCTATCTTGACAGGGCAATTTACAGGCCCGGCCAAATTGTTTACTTCAAAGGATTGATGATAGATACTTTTGGTAAAAAGGATCACAAAATAATTACGGATAAAAAAACAACTATTACTTTCTTCGATGCAAACCATCAAAAAATAACCGATGCTACCTTTACCACAAGTGAATATGGAACATTCAATGGAAAATTTACAATTCCCTTAGGCAAGATCGGCGGGCAATATTACATTGCAAATGAAAATGGCTCACAGTATTTCAGAGTTGAAGAATATAAACGACCTAAATTTGAAGTGAAGTTTGATCCGGTTAAAGGCAGCTACTCTCTCAATGATAAAGTAACCGCAGAAGGATATGCAAAAACCTATTCGGGCGTTAATCTGAATGATGCAGATGTTAAGTATAGAGTTGTCAGAACGGTTTACTTCCCC
>JALHTS010000021.1 GCA_022865965.1 Ignavibacteriaceae bacterium | reverse complement strand
CATTAATAATTTCACATAATAAAACACTTGCTGCACAGCTTTATTCAGAATTCAAATCTTTCTTTCCAAATAATGCAGTTGAGTTTTTTATCAGCTATTACGATTACTATCAGCCGGAAGCTTATGTTGTTTCAAGTGATCTTTACATAGAGAAAGATTTTTCAGTTAATGAAGAAATAGACCGTTTAAGACTAAAGGCAACTACAGCTCTTATCGAAGGAAGAAGGGATGTAATAATTGTTGCAAGTGTAAGCTGTATTTACGGTATCGGTGCGCCTGATGAATATGCCAAGCAAATCATCTTTGTAAAAAAAGGTGATAAGATTGATAAGAAAAAATTTCTGCGTGAACTTATTAATATTTATTTCACAAGAAATGATGTGGAATTTGGGAGAGGAACATTTCGTGCCCGCGGTGATGTTGTGGAAATAATTCCCGCTTACCAGAATGAAGAAGGAGTAAGAATAGAATTTTTTGATAATGAGGTCGAAAGAGTTTCTATCATTGATACAATAACCGGAAAAGTTATAAATGAAGTTGAGTCGGTTCCGATTTATCCGGCGAAATATTTTGTGACTGACCGCGATAAGATGCAAAAAGCAATTTACAATATTGAAATTGAATTAGAACAACGACTAAAAGATTTAAGAGAGCAGGAAAAATATCTTGAGGCACAAAGATTAGAACAGAGAACAAAGTTTGATATTGAGATGATGAAAGAAATTGGATACTGTTCCGGCATAGAAAATTATTCCCGTTTTATGGATGGAAGAGAATCCGGCTCAAGACCTTTCAACTTATTCGATTATTTCCCGGATGATTATCTCCTAGTAATTGACGAATCACATGTTACGGTTCCTCAGCTTCGCGCAATGTATAACGGTGACAGGAAAAGAAAAGAAACCCTTGTCGAATACGGTTTCCGTTTGCCATCTGCATTGGATAACCGCCCGATGAAGTTTGAAGAAATAGAGCAAATGTTTGACCAGGTAATTTTTGTAGGTGCAACTCCAAGTGATTATGAACTTGCAAAAAGCGGCGGAGTTGTTGTTGAACAAATTATTCGTCCAACCGGATTGCTTGATCCTGAAATTGAAGTCCGACCGATAAAGGGACAAATTGATGATCTCATAGGTGAAATAAGAAAACGTGCTGAAAAAAAAGAACGAACTCTAGTTACAACTCTTACTAAAAAAATGGCAGAAGATCTTTCAGATTATCTTGATAAGATTGGCGTTCGGGTTCGTTACATTCACAGTGATATTGTTTCACTTGAACGCGTTGAAATTCTTCGCGATTTAAGACTCGGTGAGTTTGATGTTCTTGTAGGCGTAAATCTTTTAAGAGAAGGACTCGATCTTCCAGAGGTTTCATTAGTCGCGATTATCGATGCTGATAAAGAAGGGTTTTTGCGGAGTGAAAAATCCCTTATGCAAACTGCTGGAAGAACAGCACGTAATGTTAACGGTAGAGTAATTATGTATGCTGATAAGATTACCGAATCAATGCGTAAGACAATTGAGGTGACGATCAGAAGAAGAAAGCTTCAGCAGGAATACAATGAAGCAAATGGAATTATTCCAACTACAATTTATAAATCTATGGAAGAAATACTATCATCTACTTCCATTGCAGATGTTAGAAGAAAAGATAATAAAGAAACTTTCAGCTTTTTAAAAGTTGCAGAACCGATATTGAAGTATATGAGTAAAGATCAGAAAGAAGATTTAATTGAACAGTTAACCGAACAAATGTATCAGGCAGCAAAAGATCTTGAATTTGAAAAAGCAGCCAACCTACGAGATGAAATTCAAAAGCTAAAAAAGATGGTAGGATGATTCTCTAAGTTCACAATTTGCGGTTGGCAGCAGAAAAATCATAAATAACTTTTTCCAAAAATAAACCCGATGGTGGTGCTGTAAATTTCGCAGGCTCATTTGATTCGTTGTTTAAGAAAAACAAAATGTCCCTTTCAGATTTTTTCCCTCGACCAACTTCAACCAAGACACCAACAATTCTTCTTACCATTTTCCATATAAAATGAGAACCTGAAATTCTGATTAAAATTAAATCGTCTTCTTCTTTTACCTCAATATTATCGACAACAACTTTTGTGGATTTTTCTTCGGGACAATCATCGCTGAAGGATGAAAAATCATTCATTCCAATAAATAATTTTGCTCCTTTTTTAATAGCCTCAACATCCAGTTTATCTTTAACCCACCAAACTTGATTTTTTTCAAATGCATTTCTGCGTTTTGATATTTTATATAAGTAAACTCGTGATTTTGCTGAATGTCGGGCATGAAAGTTTTTATTGGTTTTTTCTATTTCAAGAATATTTATATCGTGCGGCAGAAGATCATTTATTTTCATCTTAATTATGTGAGGAGAAAGCATTGTATCCGCATCAAGATGTGCAACTTGACATAAAGCATGAACTCCGCTGTCTGTTCTTCCGGAACCTTGCAGATCGACAAAACTATCCTCAAATATTTTTTCGCAAGCTTTTATCAATTCACCTTGAACAGTGCGTGCATTATGCTGTTTCTGCCAGCCCGAATAACGTGTCCCTTCGTATTCAATTAATAGTTTGAAACGCACAAAATTTTTTTTTGGTTTGAATGATTGCGAGGGTTTTTTGTAAAATGTATTTTTTGTTCGCTTACTTTTAATCATACTTTTACTCAGCGAAGTTTCACTGATTCCTCGGCATAATCGAAAGGTGTTTCAAAAACTCTTACTTTAATGTTAGAAACATTTTCGGGAAGTGAAGTCTTCTTTATCTCACCCAGAAGATATAAACAAATACTTTCGGCAGTTGCTTGGAAATCCACAACTACTTTTTTTGAGTTCATCTTTTCTAAAAATTCAAGAACGATTGTATCGTTCTTATGTACCATAAATGCATGATCAAGTTTTTCAATTATTGGATTGATGATTTTTTCGACATCATAGTAATCAATGATCATTTCATTTTTATCAAGTTCACCTTCAAACTCAACTAACATTTTGTATGAATGACCATGAATGTTTTTGCATTGACCAAAATGTTCAGGGAGTCTGTGTCCCATTTCCCATCTGAATTCTTTTGCAATTTTCATTACACACCTTTCATTTCAGGATGCCAGATATACTTATGCATCTGAAGTTGAAATCTTATTTTCAGTTTATCTTCTATTATCCAATTTACTAAAGTTACAGGTTCAAGTTTTCCGAATACTACGGAAAATATAACTTCACATTTTTCTGTCAATGAATGCTTTAGTATTTGTTCTTTACTCCATTCATAATCTTCCCTATCGCCGATAACAAATTTAACTTCATCGATTTGTTTCAGATACTTTATATTCTCAAATAAATTTTTCTTCAGCATCCCGCTTGATGGACATTTTATATCCATAATTATTTTTACTCTCGGATTAATATCTTTAATTGTAAGACTTCCGCCTGTCTCAATCATTACTTCAAAACCATCATCACATAATTTTTTCATCAGTTCAAGACAATTATCCATCTGGACTAACGGCTCACCACCGGTAATTTCAACTAATTTACAATTAAATTTCTTTACTTCTGAAATGACTTCATCAATAGAAAGATCTCTTCCTTCATAAAAGGCATACTCAGTATCGCAGTAAGTACAGCGGAGGTTACAATAGGTCAATCTTACAAAAACACAGGGCAGTCCGGCTTTGGAGCTTTCGCCCTGAATCGAGAAATATATTTCATTTACCTTAAGCATATTTTCTCTGTTTTGGGTCGTTTTTCAAACTTTTACAGTAAATCGGGCTGTTAAATTACTAAAGGAAAATTTGACATCAAATGAGTGAATCTATATATTTGTTCTTCGTTTTTTAACACAATTAAGGTTTTTAAGGAATGGCGCATCATAAATCGGCTAAGAAAAGAATT
>JALHTS010000156.1 GCA_022865965.1 Ignavibacteriaceae bacterium | reverse complement strand
TGTAAATTCACCTTTCAACAAGCCCGATATATTGGTGTCTAATCTTTTTTCGTTTAGTTTGAAGACTGTAATATCACCGATTTTTTTGGTTTCAAAATTCATAAAGAATCCTTAAAACATTTTAAGACAATTTAAAAAATTATTATATGAGTTTTCCGGTTTTTCTTCATTATTTGCTATTTGAAGATTGTAATATTTATCAGAGCCTTTTCTCTTAAAACCTATTCTCACTTTTGACGGAATGGTTTGTAAAATATATATGGCAAATAAATTTTCAGCTCGGTTAAGATCAATAACTGCATCGTACCGCATGCTTTCAAGCTTTGCAGTAAGCTTATGGTTTGGAAGATCAAGTCTTGTTAGTTCGGCAATTCCTACCTCAATTGCTCTTGTTCTATAAATCTGAGCAAGAAGACTAACACGGTAATCTCTTGTAAGAACCTGAAAACTTTTTTTACGTTCATCAAGAAACCTTAATACATGAAGTGAAGCACGAAAATCTTTTTCATCATCGGGAAGAACAATAAGAAAAGAAAAAGAGCGCCTGAATGCAGTGGAAAAAGAAATTTCTTCGCTTTTACTGTGCTTTAGCTTTCTGTTGACTAAAAATTTTACCGTTTTTTGTTTTAAAAATTCAATCATTCTATTCTTGATCTTTCAACATATTACAAATTTAGCTTCTTGATTTCTCATTTAATTATCTATTGTCATAGGGATACCTTTTTGAAGCGCTTGTTCGATTTTATGTTTTACTTTGTTCACTTGTTTTTTGGCTGTTTCAACATCTTTTTGGGCATCAATCAATTCTTTACTTAAAATATTGTATCCGCTTCGTCTCATTATCATCATTAGTTCATCAAGTAGAGGTTCTTCAGTTAAATCATAAAGTAAGTTACGATCCCCCGAGATTATTCCAGTTTTATGTTTACATAATTTACTAAAAATTCCAGCTTTGCAGTTACAGGTCACCTTAATTACATCATCTATTTCAAAAACTACTTGATAGTGATCCCCTGAACTACTTTTAGCTTTTAGGTTTATTGTCTTCATTTTTCGAATCTTGAGAAATTATTTTAACAAATTGTTCTTCGGAAATTATTTTAATTCCAAGCTCCTTCGCTTTATCTAGTTTAGAACCAGCTTTATCGCCAGCTAATAAAAAGGAAGTGATTTTGGAGATATTGGAAGAAACCATCCCTCCGTTTTTAGTGATAAGTTCAGATGCTTCCTGACGAGTGAGATTTGGTAAAGTACCTGTCATTACAAATATCTTACCTTTTAAAATTTTTCTAGTTTCCTCCTCCACACTAGAACGAATTCCAAGGGAATTCATTTTTTTGAGTATTTCTTTCCCTTTGTCTGATTGAAGAAAATCAAGAACCGATTTTGCAGCTTCCGAACCTACGCCTTTATTATCCTGAATTACATACTCAGGTGTGAGCCTTGTCTGCTTATTTTTTGATTCTTTCATATTTTTCTTATACCAACCGATTCTAACTAATCGATCACCCATCTTTTCTATTTCATCACATAACTTACGATGTTCTATTTCTAATAATTGCTTGTTAATTTCAGATTTGCGACGATTAATTTGAGCGCGTGGATTAATCGATAAAGCTTTCTTTGTAAATTCTTGAAGTAAAACAATATCATTCAAGATGGAAGAATTCGCAATATCCTCAATTGTCTTATATTTTTCTGCAATGGTTTGTGCCCCAACTTGACCTAACTTTCGAATACCAAGTGCGAATAAAAATTTATGAAAAGGTTGAGTTTTACTTTTTTCAATTGCACTTAGAAGACTATCAATACTTTTTTCCCCAAGTCCTTCTATATTAATTAGTTCCCCGCGCTTGTTTTTTAATTCATATATATCAGTGAATGTTTTTAAAAATCCTTTATCCACAAAAAGATCTATTAGTGCTTCACCAAGTCCTTCAATGTCCATTGCTCCGCGTGAAGCATAATGTTCAAGCCTTCCTTTTATCTGTGCCGGACATTCAGGATTTTCGCAATATAAGGCTACTTCATTTTCAAGTTTGTCGATTGAAGAATTACATTCCGGACATTTTTCAGGTGGAGATGTTTCTCTGCTATTTGTAGGTCTTTCCTCCAAAACAACCGAAACAACTTTGGGAATTACATCACCGCCTTTTTCAATAACAACTTTATCCTTAACTCTAATATCTTTTCTTTTAATTTCGTCAAAGTTATGTAATGTTGCACGACTTATGGTTGAGCCAGCCAGAAATACAGGTTCAAGTTCTGCAACTGGAGTAACAGCACCCGTTCTTCCAACCTGCCAGGTAATATCTTTGACAAATGTGAAAGCCTGTTTAGCTTTAAACTTATATGCAATAGCCCAACGTGGTGATTTTGCAATACTGCCTAAAATATTTTGCTGCCAGAGGGAATTTACTTTTATTACTGCACCATCAATCTCATAATCAAGTGAATCACGAATCTGTTCAAACTTACGGCAGACTTCAAGAACTTCCTCAATGTTTTTACAAACCTTATATTCGGGATTAACGCTGAAGCCCAACTGTTTCAGTAGTTTTAAATTTTCTTCCTGCGATTCTAATTCATCTTCAATGCTAATAAGTGAATATAAGAAAATGTTTAGTCTTCTTTTTGCAACTACTTTTGGATCCTGAAGTTTTAATGTTCCCGCAGTGGAGTTCCTCGGATTGGCAAAAAGCTTTTCACCAAGATTTTCTCTTTCTTTATTGAGATTAAAAAAATCATTTATCTTCATAAAAATTTCGCCGCGCACTTCAAAATCATTCAAACTGTATTTAACTGATTTTGAGATTCCCAATTTTAAAGGAACTGAGCGAATTGTTTTCACATTATTAGTTATCTCTTCTCCGGTTGTTCCATCACCTCTTGTCGCAGCAGTTTTTAAGACACCGTTTACATAATTTAGACTAACTGAAACCCCATCAATTTTTAATTCAACAACATATTCCACTTTTTCGTTTTGAGGCAATGCTTCTCTAACTTTTCGATCGAAATCTAAAACATCTTCTTCATTATAACTGTTGGCAAGGCTTAACATCGGAATTTTATGTGTTACGGAATTAAAAGTTTTGGTTAAATCTTTTCCTACTCTTTGCGTTGGTGAATCAGGGGTGATTAAATGAGGATTATCATTTTCAAGTTTATCAAGTTCTTTGTAAAGTTTATCATATTCTTCATCGTTGATTACCGGTTCTGCAAGAACATAATAATGATGGTCATGATCATTAATAATTTCTCTTAACTCTTCAATCCTTTTTATTACATTAACGGCCATTATCAGAGATCTAATTTAGGTGGAGTATTAAGATACTGTAAGCCTTGTCTATCAAGACTGAAATGACGAACGAAACCGCTTCTTCCGGAAAAATCAACAGGGTTATTATTTAACATAAGTTTAACTCCGCCGGAGTTTCCAATGGTTGCCTTAAAATTATTTCCGGCAACAACAATTTTTTCATCATTGGGAGCCAGAATAAATTCCTCTATTCGTACATCGTCTATAACAATAAAAATCCAAGCGGTTTCTGAAGAAACAAATTTCAGATATAAACTATCGGAAGATGTTATTAATGAGGCAGATGTTCCTTCTGAAGTTTCTTCAACATACCTCTGTTGATTTTCCTGGATTACTTCTTCAATCGGTCTTTCAGCAACGATTATTTCTTTTGTATCATGAATAAAAAAGAAATAAACAGCAATAAGTATTATAAAAATTCCAGCAACTGCCGTAAGGATTACCAGTTTATCTATTTTCGTTTGTCCATCATCAGTTTCGCGCTTTTCCACCGAAGGGTCGTTATAAGACTTTAATGGTTGTTGGGGCTGAGGTGCAGGTTGTTTGATCGGAGACTGCTCATGTGATTTTTGTTCAAGCGGTGTTTCGGGCTCTGGGATCAGTTCATCTTGCTGGAACAATCTTCCTTCTTTTGCAGCTTCATAACGTTTGATTGTTTGATCTTCGTCAAATCCAACTACCTTAGCATATTGTTTAATAAATGCTTTTACATAGAGCTCGGGAAGAAAAGAAAAATTTCCCTGATCAAGAGCTTCAAGAAATTTTATATCAATTCTGGTTTTGTTGGCCATTTGTAGAATCGTTATTCCGCTCTGTTCTCTTTTTTCTCTTAGTTCATCTGCAAATTTATCAAGCATAATTTTTTTCTTTTTAATTTACTTTTATTATTCTTGCCGCAAACGCACCATCCATTTGATGAATATGCGGATAAGTTTGAATGCATCCATTTTCATCAACGAGATCTTGTGGAAATTTATCGTCAGACTTGTCTAATTTGTAATCAGGATGATTGTCAAGAAATTTTTTAACTATTTCAAAATTTTCTTCAGGCTCAATTGAACAAGTGCTGTAGACGAATGCGCCACCGGGCTTAATCATTTCGGCAGCTTTACAAATAAGTTTATATTGTAGTTCCTTCATTCTCCTGAGATCAAAAATATCTTTCTTCCATTTTATATCTGGTTTCTTCGATAATGTTCCGGTTCCTGTACAAGGAACATCTGCAAGAACTCTATCGAATTTATTTCCCTGATAATCAAGGGCATCCATTGCAATTGTTTTAACACTTTTTATTCCTAATCTATCAAGATTTTGTTTTACTAATTTTAATCTGCTTTCAAATTTATCAATTGCAACGACATCACCTTTATCTTTTATCATCACGGTAATATAAGCTGTTTTACCGCCAGGGGCAGAACAAAGATCAAGCACACTCATATTTTCACTCACACCAAGTAAATGGCAGGCAAGTCCGGTGCTTTCATCCTGAATATTAAAATAACCCTTTCCAAAATATTCCCAGGCAGTTATGTTAGTAAGGTTCTGCAATTGAACAAATTCCTGAAAATATTTTCCGTTTCTGTATTTTAAGCCAACAGAATCCAGAAGTTTTCTGAAGTCCTCTATATTGGTTTTAAGTAAATTTATCCTGAGAGTAAGATAGGGTTTTTCATTATTTACCTGAAGCAATTTTTCAGTTTCTTCACGCCCGAATCTTGCAACATATCTTTTTACCATCCACGAAGGATGAGAATAGTACGCAGCAAGATAACCAATCAAATCCTCTACGGGATCCGGATACCTGATAGCATTCTTGCTTCTTATGATATTGCGGAGAATCGCATTAGTAAGATCTGCAGGTTTTTGTCCCTGTAGTTTTTTGACAAATTCAACGGCCTCATTAACTGAAGCGTGATCAGGAACCCTATCAAGAAAAAGTATCTGATATAAAGCAACACGCAATCCATTCTTAAGATTAGGAATGGCTTTGGAAAACTGACCTTTATAAAAGCCATTCAGAACCCAATCCAATCTTCCCATCCATCTTACAACTCCGTGAACAATTTCATAAAGCAGTGCTTTATCGGGTCCGACTAATTCTGAGTTGCGCATTTCATTGTCAAGAAGTCGTTCAAGGTAAGCATCAGATCGCTCTACACGATTGAGTATTTTCACCGCTAATCCTCTTACACCAGAATAAAGATCTTTAACATTATGCACCGTTATGGGTGCATCACCAGTAACACTCTCTTCCGATTTAATTTCTTGTTCTTTATTCTCTAGTTCTTCCACAAACTAAAATCCTTTCTTATCACTATCGTACTTTGTCAAATTAAATATTTCACGAAACAGATTTTCATCATCTTGATTAAATTTAACTTTTCTTCTTGATGACATAACTTTAGCAGTTTCAATACTTTTATTGACATCATAAACTGTCAAACCTTCTGAACCACCCATGAAAAGACGTAATTTTTTCTTTTAATGTAAATGTTCCGTATAGCAGTTCATAAACCGGTCTGGTAAAGACCAATGGTTCAAAATTGGAAAAGTTTTTGTCTTCAAAAATGCAGATGTGCATAAAAATAAAATAAAATTATTGATGTAAAATTTAACATTTTTTGAAGTAAGAATCTCAGAAGAAAGAAGAATAAATATTCTATTCGGTAACGTTCGACACCGAAGCAGTTTTTCTTGAAAGAAATGAATACATAGCAGGAATAACAAATAAAGTAAGGAAAGTTGAAAATATCAATCCGCCGATTACAGCAATACCCATCGAAACACGGCTTTCAGAACCGGCACCAAGTGCAAGTGCAATAGGAAGAATTCCCAATACTGTGGAAAGGCTGGTCATTAAAATTGGTCTTAGTCTCGCAATTGCTGCACTGATAACCGCTTCGGTTTTTTCAAGCCCGGCAGCTTTTCTTTGATTTGCAAATTCAACAATAAGTATTCCGTTTTTAGTAACTAATCCGATAAGCATAATAATTCCAATC
>JALHTS010000155.1 GCA_022865965.1 Ignavibacteriaceae bacterium | reverse complement strand
TTCTCAATTGATATAGATAAAATTAATGGGAAATTACCTTCGTCTGGCACAAGGGAATTTGTTGGACTAAAACCGGCTGAAGTGAATGAATATGTTTTACTTCCTAATACGGATTATACACTCATATTATCAGGCAATTATAATACGACAATGTGGGGCTACATTTGGATAAGTGAAGACGGCACACGGATAAATAATTTTCTGCTGGAAGGAACGAGACCTGACCAGAAAGTAATATTAATTGAGCTTGATGGTAAACTAAATGTTACCCAAATTGATCCTTCACTCGAATTTGAGATTGCTAGAGATTCACTTGTAAGTAAGGGAAAATTATCTCTTCCTTATACACACACTGAAGAATACCAGAAAATATTATACAATCAAATTGAGTATTGGGATGGGGAGAGATTTATTTCGATTGATCATTTAACTAAGTAAAAAAGCTGCCACAGAATAAATCTCGGTAAACAATTCCTGCTCAATACTTCTTTTTCTTCTTCCACAAAAACTTTAGCCACTCTTTAATTTTTTTCTCCTGTCCGTTTTCTGTTGGAAGATAAAATTGTTTCTCTTTCAATTCATCGGGAAGATAATTTTCTTCAATAAAATGATTAGGATAATCATGTGCATACTTATATTCTTTTCCGTAACCGATATCCTTCATCAGTTTTGTCGGTGCATTTCTTAAATGAAGCGGCACAACAAACTGTTCGTTATTTCTTACTTCTGAAATTGCTTTATCTATTCCTAGATATGCTGCATTGCTTTTAGGTGATGATGCAAGGTACGTTGCACATTGAGCTAAAATTATTCGTGCTTCAGGCATTCCGATTTTATGAACAGCACTGAAAGTCGATTCAGCAAGAACAAGTGCATTAGGTGAAGCATTACCAATATCTTCAGATGCTAAAATTACCATTCTTCTTGCAATAAAAAGCGGATCCTCCCCGCCCTCCAGCATTCGTGCCATCCAATAAAGTGCTGCATCAGGATCGCTGCCTCTCAGACTTTTTATAAATGCACTGATTACATTATAATGCTCTTCACCGGATTTGTCATAAACAACATTTTTCTTCTGAACCACATTTTCAAGAACTTCTTTTGATATGATGATTTCATCTTTTTTCATTTCCTGAATCACCGCTGATTCCAGAATACTCAGCAGCATCCTTGCGTCTCCGCCAGATAAATAAAGCAGAAAATCTTTATCAATTTCTTTTATAGGAACGTTTTTTATAAACTCATCTTTGCGTACTGCATTATCCAGAATCGATAATAAATCCTCCTTAGATAATTCTTCAAGGATATATACTCTTGCTCTTGATCGTAAAGCAGGAATTACTTCAAATGATGGATTCTCTGTTGTTGCACCAATTAATATTACGTCACCGGATTCCACTGAATTTAACAAGGCATCCTGCTGCGCTTTATTGAAACGATGAATTTCATCGATAAATAAGATTGTTCTCCTATTCACAAATTTATTTTTCTTTGCAATTTCAATTATCTCACGAATATCTTTAACTCCCGATGAAACAGCATTGATCTGATAAAAATCAGCCTTTGTATGATTTGCAATTATTCTGGCAATAGTAGTTTTACCTGAACCGGGTGGTCCCCATAAAATAAATGAAGTGGGAGTATCGTTTTCAATCATCAATCTGATTGGTCTTCCTTTACCGAGCAGGTTATTTTGCCCGAAGAAATCATTCACTGTGGCAGGTCTTGTTCTTTCGGCAAGCGGTACGGAAGGAATTTCGGAATTCTTTTTCATTTTGCTTTCTTGTGCTCTAAACTGTCAAATGTGAAAGGTCAAATATCAAACGATAGGAATAATATGCATAAATGATGCTCTCATTTGACTTCTGACATTTGACGATTGACCAACCGATGTTTCAATTTCAATTATATATTTTGTCTTTCTCATAGCCATTTTCTTACTCTTAATCCGGAATCACTCTTCAACAAACTCTATTTTCTTCTCATTTGGTCTAATCATATCATATTTTTCTCTTGCAGTTCTTTCGATCTTAGCCGGTATTTTTTTCTTGAGTGAATCTATTTCACCTTCTAATTTTTTATTTTCCTTTTCAAGTAATTCAATCTGTTCATTCAATCCATCA
>JALHTS010000154.1 GCA_022865965.1 Ignavibacteriaceae bacterium | reverse complement strand
TGTTTCCCCTAACCCTAAGGCAAGCGAGTGAAATGTAACCGCAGTAGGAGTGTTATCCAGAAAACTGCTTAATAATCCTGTGAAATAATAAAACTGTGTCGCTGACTGAACTCCAAGCTGTTTAGCGTTTGCTTCAAGATAAAGCAGTGCGGGAACCATCGTAATAAAAATTCCAAGGAACAAATAAGTAACTTCTTTAATAGGTTCCCATGTAAAATTATTTGAAGTTCGTAAAAGTTTTGGAGTAAACTGAATTGACAAAAATGCCATCAATAAAATCACCATCTCTCTGATAAATTTGAAATAATGATTTATTTTTATGAATGGCAAATATTGTTCGTTTAGGAATGCCACTGCAAGAACAACCCCGAAAAGAAAAATAAAATTTCTTTTTCCCTGAATTTTTATCGGTCGTATATTGCTTTTATCTCTGATTATTGCGCGCTCAGGTTCTTTCTTATAGAAATATGAATCTGTAATAAAATAGATAATAAGTAGTAAAGAGTTTGTTAATAACCATTCCGGAAAAAGGTTGAAGAACCATTCGAACGGTGCGCTTCTGAGATACATCATAAATAATGGTGGATCGCCAAGCGGAGTTAATAATCCGCCGCAGTTAGCAACTATTCCTATAAAGAAAAGAATTGTGTGAACCTTAAAAGTTCGTTCTTTGTTAGTTTGAATAACGGGACGAATAAGCAGCATTGCCGCACCTGTTGTTCCCATAAATGAAGCGAGCACTGCACCTATTCCTAAAAACAAAGTATTTATTTTTGGCTTCGCTTCAATATCGCCTGTAAGAAGTATTCCACCGGTTATGGTGAACAATGATCCCAAAAGAATTATAAAAGGGATATAATCAAATAGAATTGTATGATATAATTCGAACCCTGAATTATTTAAAAGCAAATAAACTATAACAGGAGCACTAAGTATAAGTGCAATTGTCAGTTTGTTTCTATTCTTTTCCCAATAATGATTCCACTTTAAAGGAAATACCGCGATTGCAGTCAGCATTAATGCAAATGGTAAAATACTTAACAGCGAAATATTGTGAAACTGATTTTCCATAGACTATTTTTTCCGTTAAATGCTCAGATGTGAATAACAACTGAGACAAACAGCTTGTTAGGCTATTGATAGAAATTGATCGGTAGAAATTCTGTAAGCATATATTATTTATAATTTGTATGAAACTTATGAAAAAGGATAATAAAAAAGACATCAATTTTGGGCGGTGTGATATAAAATAACCTCATAACATTTTTTGATAAGCAAACTTAAAATGGTTATTTTTAGCCCTGTTTAAGCAAAACAAATACAAATTCAGGTGAAAACAATTTATGAGATTAAGCAAATATTTTGTTCCTACTCTTAAAGAAGTTCCAAACGATGCGGTTGTAACAAGTCATATTCTGATGTTAAGATCAGGAATGATCAGAATGCTTTCGGCTGGAATTTATTCGTTCCTTCCTTTAGGCTACAGAGTAGTTAGGAAGGTTTCTGAAATTATCCGCGAAGAGATGGATGCAATAGGCGGACAAGAATTTCATCTTCCTGCACTTAATCCCAGAGAAATCTGGGAAGAAACAAATCGTGTTGAAGCTTTCGGTGATACTTTATTTCATATAAAAAATCGTGATTATGTTTTAGCACCCACTCACGAAGAAATAATGACTTTCCACGCACGCAATGTTGTGAAATCTTATAAAGATATGCCGCAGATATGGTATCAGATTCAAACTAAATTCCGAAATGAACCAAGACCAAGAAGCGGTGTTATTCGCGGCAGAGAATTTTTAATGAAAGATGCTTATTCATTTGATGTAAGCCGGGAAGCACTTGATAAATCTTATGAACTTCACGACAAAGCATACCGAAATATTTTTGACCGATGCGGTTTAAAATATTTTGTTGTGGGTGCATCAAGCGGTGCAATGGGTGGAAGCGGCTCAGAAGAATTTATGGTTAAATCTTCTGCAGGTGAAGATACTGTTGCGTATTGCGAATCCTGCGGCTATGCTGCAAACGTTGAGGTTGCAACTTCAGTGGTCAAATCGATTGAAAGAGATAAGCAAAATAAAGCTGTTTATGAAATATCAACTCCTAAAGTAAAATCAATTGACGAACTATGTGAGTTCTTAAAAATAGAAGAAGAAGTTTGTGCAAAATCCAGAGTTTATATTCATAATGGTTCGGCGGTTCTGATTCTTATGCAGGGCAATGATGAAGTAAATGAATCGAAGCTCGAAAAAGTTTTAGGAGGAAATGTTCGTTCTGCTCATCCTGAAGAACTATTAGAAATTACCGGTGCAGATGCCGGTTCTATTGGCCCGATTGGATTTAAGGATAGAATTATTTCTGATCTGAAATTAAAAGACAGAAATAATTTGTTCAGCGGTGCAAATAAAAATGATTATCATATCGGGGGAATAGATTTTATCCGCGATGTGAAAAATAACGAGTATGCTGATTTGCGAATTGTGCAGTCGGGAGAAGGCTGTTTGAATTGTGATAAGAACCTAGAAGTATTTTCTGCAATTGAACTCGGACATATATTCAAGCTTGGCACAAAATATTCCGAATCAATGGGTGCAAAATTTATTGATGAAAAAGGTGAAGAGCATCCAATAATAATGGGCAGTTACGGAATAGGCGTTGAGCGTGTAATGGCTTGTTTTATTGAGCAGAATAATGATGACAAGGGAATTGTTTGGAATAAAACTCTTGCCCCGTTTGACGTTCACCTAATTGCGTTGAATTTGAAAAATGATCTAGTTTCAAACACATCTGAAAATATTTACTCCGAATTAAAATCAAATAATTTAGAAGTATTATTTGATGACAGAGATGCAGCAGCAGGATTTAAATTCAACGATGCAGATTTGCTTGGGATGCCGATTCAGATTGTAATTGGTGAAAAGAAACTAAAAGAAACAAAATGTGAAGTTAAAATCAGAAAAACAGGGGAGCGATTTGATGTTGAGTTGAGTGAGTTGAATGATAAAATAAAAGAATTACTCGACAGTATCGTTTAATATTTGTAGAGACGCATCGTGATGCGTCTCTACAGTTCTTTATTTAATTTTCTTAATTCCCATCTTTATCCTCTCAAACTTCTTCTTGTCTACGAAAACTTCCGAAAATATTTCATTAACTATCTTTTCATCTATTTTATCAAAACTGTTTTTATCCGGAGTTATACAGCACCCGGCAAGATCAACCGATGCGGGACTCAGCAAAATCCGGTCTTTATCCTCAAGAAAAAAGTGTGTGGGTCTGTGTTTTTCTCTTATAAAAATTGCTAACTGCCATCCAAACTCTTCATCATAGCCGGAAATAATATTGAGCATAGATTCAGGTTCGGATGGATTTTCTTCGTTCAATAGTTTTAAAATTTTATTAAACCGGTTTACCAGTAAGTCAAAATCTAAAGATTCCATTGTGATGAATTTTCTAAGTCCGTCATCAACTGCGGTGATGAGAATCTTTTCTTCATCAACCAAGGCTTCGCCAAATTCATTTTTAACGAGATGAAATTCGTCATCCAGAGGCATAAAGCTTTTAGTGCCTGCCTGGAAGTGCAAGTGGTCAGGAGCAGACGCGCCGCATTTTGGTCCGTTATAAACAACTGAGTAATGTTTTGATAAGTCCTTACTGAAGTTTAATAAAAATGGAAAAGTATCTGATATTCTTTGTGGTTGATGTTTTAAGTGTGATAAAGTTAAGTGCTCCGGAAATATGGGAAAAGGATTAACCAAAACAATGTATTCATTCTTGTAAATAATTCCTTTTTGTTCCTCCGGTAAATTCTTAACGCATAAAAAACATTTTCTTTCTTTGATGGATTTTTCATCAACCTTTGCCGAAGTTGAAATCATTCTGCCCGGATTGAACTGCACTTTTATTTTATAACTGCCGAACCGGAAAGATTTAACCATTACATCTTTCAGCATATCGTAATTTTCACGATTTAGCTTCCATGTATCATCCTGTTGAGCAAACAGCAGTTTTACAGCTTGTGCATAATCGTTGACACTTAATGCCTCACTTATTTTATCTGTGTTTAAGAATTTTTCTTCCATTAGCATGCCAGGTCAATAAGTTTAAAATTTCTGTTCAGTTTTGAATATAATTTTTGAAACCAGCAATACGAAGTAGCTGAACTTTTATATTTCTCATCCCCTGTAAGTCAACTACTAATTCTTCTACTTACTATCATTTCTAATCTTAGTTACATTAATAAATCTTTTTTAATTGTGCGCTTTTAAAGTAATGAATTACAATTTCATCGAACTGGTAGCCTTGTTCAGCCATAACTGCAGCACCTATTTGACAAAGCCCAACTCCGTGTCCCCAACCAGCCCCATAAATTATAAAATTTTCAGGAATACCATTTTGTTCTCCGACCTTTTCAACATCTATTGCAGAACTGTAGAGATGAGTTTTTGAGAGCACTCTTCTTATTTCCAACTCTTTACCCACAATAAGAGTTTTTTTTGTGCCGACTATTTTAAGTTTTATGAGTCGTGAAGAAAATCCCCTTTCAACCGGTATCAAATCTATTAT
Source organism: Ignavibacteriaceae bacterium (assembly GCA_022865965.1). Lineage (GTDB taxonomy): Bacteria > Bacteroidota > Ignavibacteria > Ignavibacteriales > Ignavibacteriaceae > JAGXRK01. Next base: position 13,015 of record JALHTS010000154.1, on the reverse strand, counting down.
AGATCCGAAATCTATTCCTGATTTTTCCTGAATAAGCTGGGAAATTTCCTCCTGAGTATATTCAATATTCCAGCGATAAAAATCTTTTGTTTCCTGATCATAATCTAAAAGTATCTGATTCAGAATTTTAACATCGTTTGTATTGCAGAAAGCGGGAGGATTTCCCTTGATCCACTTGACAGCATTGTCTTCAAACGAAAAATCGGTTTTATAGTTATCAACCTCATATTTATAGTCAAAGACAGCCGATAAAGATTTGTATTTAACCGGTTCCCAAACATTTTCAAACGATTCAGATATTCCACCGCATGATTTGGAAAAACGTGCATCAAGGACTTTATCCTCGCTTATCAGAACAATTCCCGACGTTTCCTCAACTGCTTTTTTTGCAATTCCGGTTGTAACCTTGGTAACTCCCTGATAACGCTGGCAATGATCATCGGCGCAAACATCAAACAGTTCGTGATCTTCTCTGTCGTACCATTTTATTAATTCTTTATCATTAGAAAAAGTGGATTGATATTTTATTTTTTCCTGACGCAAGTATTTTGACTTTTCTATTTGAGCGAGCATCCAGCTTCTTGAAACAACTGCAGTTGCCTTTAACATTTCCAGTGAACTCTTAGCACTCATTTCAGATGAGATTACGCTTGTAAGGTATTTTTCAATCGGAATGATATTGACAACAGTTATTTTATTTTTATCTGCAATAAGTTTTAATGTGTGAGTAAATCTTTGTTTCTCTTTTCTTTCCCAATGGAATTTTACACCAATGATAACATCTCTGATAAGAAAGGATTCAGAAATCGATTCACTCGGTTCGAAAATAATTTCATTAATAGCCTCCAGATTATCGCTTTCGCCCTTTAATATAATTCTATTATCCTGAGCTTCGGCGGTAAACCTTCCGCTAAAAGTTTTATTAAAACCGTAAATACTGAATTCACCATAAAGTTCGAAGCTTATGACTTTATCGGTAAGTATTCCTACGGAAATCAAGGGTTCGGTATCGGGAATCATAATCTTTGCAATATTATTGAATGAAAAATTTTTCTATATCAAAAATACTTAATCCTGTAATTAAAATCGTTCCATTATAGTAATTGGTAAAATTGAATCAATCTATTTAATTTGTATTAGATTAATATAGAATAAATATGCAGAAAGAAAACATAACTATAATTGGCTTTCCGATAGACCTTGGAGCAGGTAGAAGAGGAGTGGATATGAGTCCTTCTGCTTTGATTGCTTCAAGTATAGGGCAGAGGATTTTGTGACACCATCTAAAAAAGTTCTGATTATCTTAATTTTATTTGTCTGGGTGTCGGTTTTACTTAGTTTGTTTGGAGCGGTAGATCTGGACTATTCAGAAATAATCGCTTACACCTTACTTTTTCTTGGTATAACAGTTTTTTATCCTTCCTTCAACAAAAAAGACAAACCGGGAATATATTTTGGGTCAACAATCTTTTTAATAGGAATAACTTTTTTCACAACAAGTTATTTTGAAATTGGTGACACTTCTCAAATACTTATTCCTTCAATTGTGCTGATAACAGCAATTTCATCTTTAATGATATTTTTAGCTGATACCTCTGATAAAAAATTTCTTTATATGGGATTGTTAATTTGTGCCGTGGGGATATTTACTGTAACTGATAGAGGAAACCCGGAAATCATTTCTTACATTAAATCGATAAAAAATTTTACAGGAAAGTTTTGGATTATAGTCCTGCTAGTGATTGTAACTATCTTTGTTCTGAGTAAAGAAAGAAAAAAAGATCAGCAGTGATAAGTGGGCGATTAGCATAAGGTTCTGAAAAACAGATGTGGTAATAAAGATATAACGGATATTCTGTTATAAATTATTTTTCCGAAAAATTTTACGTCCCAAAACTAGTATTGCCAATATCTTCAAAAAGAAATGATCCCTGCTCTCTTTTTAAATCATTAACTTCCTTTTTCAATTCATCAATATCGGAAGATAGTTTTAGGTAAACAAAAGTGATTGCCGCCAACAAAAGAATGTAAAGAATAATATCAATAATCAATCCCGTAGAAATTTTGTTTTTTGGTTTTTGTGGTTCTATAAATTTTTCCCGTTTAAGAGGAATCTCTTCAAAAGTATCTTTGCGCTTGGATTTTTCTTCAATCATCTGTCTAAATTTAGATTGAATATCCGGTGGGACTGGCGGAATTTTTTTTGCTTCCGGTTTAGGTTCTGTTTTTTCTTCAGGAACAACTTGAGGAAGCTCAAGTACTTCCACAATTTTCTCATCAACTTCCAATTGAACATCTAAATCGGCTAAATCTAAATCAATATTATCTTCACTTTGATTATTATCTATCTGTGCTTTTTCTTCAGAAATCGGTGGTTCGGGAACAGTAAGTTCATCAACCTCCGGAGATTTAATTTCGAAGCCAGGTCCTGAAATTGGCAACTCTTCAATTGAATCACTTTGCACATCAAGTGGAATTTCTTCAGATGTTGAATCAATAACCTCAGGTTGTGGTACTGCCTCAAATACATCAGCTAAGCTTTCTTCTTCTTTCGGATCAACAGAAGAAACCGGATCACCCATAATTGTTGTTTCCGGATAAATAATATCACTGTCCGACTGATCTATTCCTCCCCCTAAACTCATTTTCTCTTTTTGTTCTTCTATTGCATCATAAATCCTTTTGGCTACTTTATCTTTAAGGACAGTATCAGGAACTTCAATTTCAAGGATTATAGGCAGGAGAGAACATAAATTTTGTAGTTCACCAAATTCCTTCCAGGGAAAAACACCGCCCATATTTAGAAACTCGTTCAGCTCTTTGTGTTCGTTATTATCCAGGCTGCCTAATGCTTTAGCCTGAATCCTTTCTGCTGCTGTATCTTTGTCCATCATAATGAGCTGCCCCTAATAAGATTTTTAAGGTTATTTATAGCAATTCTTATTTTAGTTTTTACGGTTTGAACAGGAATTTTTAGCCGTTCGGCTATTTCCGTTTCGGACATTCCTTCATAATAGGCAAGATTAAGAACATATCTTTGTGCATCAGTTAAAGTATGAAATGCTTTGTCAATGTGAGGTCTTATTTCGAGAGCAGTATTTAAATCCAGCGGGTCAATTTCTTTTGAAAGCAAGGGAACTATTTTTTCATCTTCATAGTTGTCGCTGTATTCTATAGTCATTTGTCCATACATTCTTTTTTTTGAATCAACCGCTTTGTTTCTTGCCAGCATGATCAGCCATGAGTAAACGTTTTCCGTTGACATATCGAACATATAATATTTCTTCCAGATAATCAGAAATATATCTGCAAGAACTTCTTCGGCAACGCCTCTTGAACGAACAATTTTGTGTATGAGAGTATAAAGTACAGGCGAATATCTGTCATACAGAAGTTCTAACGACTTTGAATCTTTGGCGGCAATTTTTTGCATTAATTCAAAATCTGTGAGCTCTATTTCGGTTGGCATAACATTCCAGTATTATTTTGTCCGAAAACTAAGTTAACTGCCTCAAATAATCAATTGTTTCGGGAACTTTCAAACCGATTTTCATTCAACCATTAAATACTTAGTCTGATTTAAATAAGCATATTTTTTTGAGAAAAGTGGAGAACAGTTGGGAAAAATAGAAGTGATGCAAGGTTTATGTGGTTGTTTGCTGATAATTTCGTGTTTCAAGCTTATATTGTATTTTTTTATCTTTACACACTTAATTAATTAAAGAGGCTGACCAAAAATTAATTTTGTCATTTCGACTGTTGGAAGAAATCTATCTAACAAAAAGATTTCTCAGTTGACGGACTCCTTAGAAATGACATTCCTGATTTTTAGGTTAACCTCCTGATAAAATGACGAAAGAATTATGATTTCACATAAAATAAGACAACAGTTTTTAGATTTCTTCAAGAATAAAAAACATAAAATTGTTCATTCCGCTCCAGTGGTTCCATTTGATGATCCAACTTTACTTTTTACAAATGCCGGAATGAACCAGTTTAAAGATGTATTTCTCGGCACAGGTTCAAGAGAATATAAACGCGCTGCTGATACTCAAAAGTGTATTCGTGTTTCTGGAAAACATAATGATCTGGAAGAGGTAGGCTATGATACGTATCATCATACATTTTTTGAAATGCTCGGCAACTGGTCATTTGGTGATTATTACAAAGCAGAAGCTATCGAATGGGCGTGGGAATTATTAACAAAGGTGTGGAAGCTTCCTAAAGAAAGATTGTGGGCAACTGTTTATAAAGATGACAACGAAGCTTTTGAATTATGGAATACAAAAACAGATATAAACCCAAATCACATTTTAAAATTTGGAGAAAAAGATAATTTCTGGGAAATGGGAGAAACGGGTCCTTGCGGTCCCTGTTCAGAAATACACATAAGCGTTGGTGATGACTATGATAATCCGGCACTTGTAAATGCAGGCGTTCCGGAATGTATTGAAATATGGAACCTCGTTTTCATTCAATATAATCGTGATGAAAACGGAACGCTCCACGAACTTCCCGCAAAGCACGTTGATACCGGAATGGGTTTTGAACGTGTATGTGCTATCCTGCAAAAGAAAACCTCAAATTATGATACGGATGTTTTCACTCCATTGATAAACGAAGTAGCAAAGCTGAGTAAAGTTAAATATGAAAAAGAGGAAGACAGAATACCAATGCGCGTAATTGCAGATCATATCCGTGCATTAACATTTGCAATCGCAGATGGCGCTGTGCCCGGTAATGACGGAAGGGGTTACGTTCTTCGCAGAATATTAAGACGCGCCGCTCGTTACGGAAGAAAATTAAATCTTAAGGAACCTTTTCTTTATAAGCTTGTTGATGTTCTTTCTGAAACAATGAGTGAAGTTTTTCCCGAAGTAAAAGAGAAAAAAGAATATGTTAAAAAAGTTATCAAGGCGGAAGAAGAAAGCTTTAATGCAACTCTAGACCGAGGGATAGAACTATTTGATGAAGTCGTAATAAGACTTCAGAAGAAAAAAGACAAATTAATTCCCGGCGACGATGTATTTAAACTTTATGACACTTTCGGTTTCCCTGTTGACCTTACAAATGTCATGGCTCGTGAAATTGGATTAACAATTGATGAAGATGGGTTCAATAAATTGATGAGCGAACAGAAGGAACGATCAAGAAATGTCGTAGTAAGACCAGGAACAGGTGTACTCAAGTATACTGGTTATCCGCCCGAAATTTCTATCAAAAAAATTAAGGGAAGAACAACATTCACTGGTTATGATGAAATGAAATCTGAAGCAACTGTTATAGATTTGAAAAGAGACAAACAAAATGATTTTGTGATATTGGATAAATCCCCATTTTATGTTGAATCGGGAGGTCAAACAGATGACACCGGATCATTAATATTGAATGATAATGTTTTTAATGTGAATGACGTTTTCAAAGTTGACAATCAGATTGTTCACATTATTGATAATGATGAAAAAGGAATTATCAAGCCCGGGATTGAACTTATCGCGGAAATAGATTCGAAACGCAGATGGGATATTATGCGTAATCATTCCGCAACTCATTTTCTGCATAAAGCTCTGCGAATGGTTCTCGGAACTCACGTTCAACAGGCCGGTTCTTATGTCGGTCCGGATAGATTACGTTTTGACTTTTCTCACTACTCAAAACTTGCTGCAGCGGAAATTTTTGAAATTGAAACTATCGTTAATGAACAGCTAAGAAGAAATTTACAGATGATGCATCACCGCGATACTCCTTTTGAAGAAGCGAAAAAAATGGGTGCACTTATGTTTTTTGGCGATAAGTATGGTGATAAAGTAAATGTTGTTCAGTTCGGTGATTTTACTATGGAATTCTGCGGTGGGACACATGTTAAAAATTCTTCTGAAATAGGACTGTTTAAAATTATTAGTGAAGCATCAATTGCAAGTGGAGTAAGAAGAATTGAGGCTGTAACCGGAGCCGGAGTAGAAAAGTATATTCAATCCCAGCTTGAACAAATGAAAAAATCAGAACAACGTGTTGAAGAACTTCTTGATATTAAAAAGAAACTTGAAAAAGAAATTGCTGAACTTAGAATAAATGAAAAACTCGAACAGCTTGATCATATTCTTTCAATTCACTCCGATGCAAAAGGAATACTTATTTATAAAGGAAGAGTAATCGCAGACAACATGGATGAATTAAAATCATTTGGTGATGAACTGCGCAATAAAATAAAAAGCGGAATTGGGGTTTTAGTCTCACAGATTGATGATAAAGTTGGTATTGTTGCAGTCGTATCTGATGATTTGATAAAAGAGAAAAAACTCTGTGCAGGCAACATAGTTGGTGAGCTTGCGAAGCTTGTTGGCGGCGGCGGTGGCGGTCGAAGTCATCTGGCAACTGCAGGCGGAAAGGATGTTTCGGGGATTCCTTCAGCTTTAAGCAAAGTTGAAAAAATTGTTGGTGGTTTTTTGTAGAGCACGTAACCACTTAACCACTAAGACACTTAGAGCACAAAGGAACACTTAGAAATGCACATAACAAAAAGTTATATAAATAATCTTGCTTATAAAATTGTTGGCTGTGCAATTGAAGTGCATAAACACTTAGGACCCGGACTTTTGGAATCTGTTTATGAAGCTTGTTTCGTAGATGAACTAAGATCTCAAGGATTTAATGTTCAAAGACAAGTTACAGTTCCCATTATTTATAAAGGAAAAGATCTGGTGACAAATCTTGTTTTAGATTTATTTGTAAATGATTTGATAATTGTAGAATTAAAAGCTGTTGAAGCGATTATTCCGGTTTATAAAGCTCAGTTGCTCTCTTATCTCAAACTAACCGGAAAACCAAAAGGATTATTAATTAACTTTCATTGTGAAAATATTAAAGATCATCTAGTTCCACTTGTAACAGATAAATTTGCACAACTTCAAGAATCTTAGTGAAACTAAGTGTTCTTTGTGTCTTGGTGGTAAAAAAGAATTAGTCAATGTCAAAATCTAAAGTCAAATATATTTGTTCTAATTGCGGTTACGAATCGGTACGATGGCTTGGCAAGTGTTCCGAATGTGATAGCTGGAATACCTTCACGGAAGAATTAGTTGAAACCGGAAGAAGAAAACCATCCAAGGTTCCACAGAAAGTAACATTCCACAAGATAAGTGAAATAACCGCAACAGAAGAAGACAGAATAAAAACCGGAATAACCGAGTTCGATCGTGTGCTTGGCGGCGGACTTATGCCAGGCAGTGTTATTCTTCTCGGCGGCGATCCGGGAATAGGTAAATCAACTCTTGCTATGCAGGCAGCAGCAAACATTAAAGATAAAATTCTATATGTAACAGGCGAAGAGTCTGAAAAACAAATCAAGCTTCGTTCGTCGCGACTAAAAATTAAATCCGATGAGTATTATGTTCTTGCAGAAACAGAGCTTGGACAAATCATAGCATCCATAAATAATCTTTCTCCCGCCGTTGTAATTATAGATTCTATTCAAACAATGTACAGAGGTGAATTAGAAAATTCTCCCGGCACAATTACACAAGTCCGTGAATGTACATCTTTGTTGATGGAAGAAGCAAAGAAAAATCACTATAGTATAATAATCATTGGTCATGTTACAAAAGAAGGAATGATTGCCGGACCAAAACTTCTTGAACACATTGTTGATACAGTAATTCAATTTGAAGGCGAATCAAATCATTCGTTCAGAATTTTGCGGGCACAGAAGAACAGGTTTGGGAGCACTAATGAAATCGGTGTTTTTGAAATGCGTGAAGATGGTCTTCGTGAAGTAAAAAACCCAAGCGAATTATTTTTGAGTGAAAGAGAAAAACAAACTCCCGGTTCTGTTATCACATCCAGCATAGAAGGAACAAGACCAATTCTTTTAGAAGTTCAGGCACTGGTAACTCCTTCTAACTATGGTTATCCGCAAAGAGTAACAACAGGATTCGATCAACGAAGATTATCAATACTGCTTGCCGTACTTGAAAAGAGAGCAAACATCAGAGTATCTGCCGCAAATGTTTTTTTGAATATTGCGGGTGGTATGCGTGTTCAGGAGCCTGCGGTTGATCTTGCGGTATGTATAAGCACTGCCTCAAGTTTATTGGATAAGGTTGTTGACAATCAAACAGTTGTAATCGGTGAAGTTGGGTTAGGCGGAGAGATAAGAAGTGTTGGTAATATTGAGAAAAGAATACAGGAGGCAGAAAAATTAGGATTTACTAAAGCCATAGTTCCTGCAGGAAATGAAAAAGGATTAAAGCTATCAAATAAAATAAAAGTTACCTTCGTTGAAAATTTACATCAGGTAATAAAACTTTTATTGAATTAAATATATATCCTGAAAGTAAAATTTTAAATTATAATTCGTTTCAGCTCAGGTTAAAATTATTAATTTTTCATCATTTCATCTAGTAATTCTACAATCACTCATTTAATCAAACTATTCTTCATTTCGATAAGATTTCACTTTTTCACTGGAAATTATTGTAAAAACTCTTCCAAATGTCTCAAATGTAGATGAAAAAAGGGCTTTTCAGCTTAAAATAACATAAAATTTTAGAAAAAATATTTGTTTCTAAAAATAATATTTCTATCTTTCTGCGCGTTTAAAGACGCATTTTTATTCAATTAATTAAAGGTTCGTTTTGTGAGTACTAAACTTTTCGTTGGTAGTCTTCCTTGGTCTTTAAGTGACGAAGAACTTCAGGCAGCTTTTGCTCCGCATGGAAATGTTCTTTCCGCTAATGTTGTGACCGATAAGGAAACCCGCAGATCAAGAGGATTCGGATTCGTTGAATTTGAAAATGAATCTGAAGCGACTGCAGCCATCCAGGCATTAAATGGTTCTGATCTCAAAGGCCGCAACATCATCGTTAGCGAAGCAAAGCCTAAAAAGTAAGAGTTTTTTTAGTGACCTGTTCTTTAAGCGCTCCTTTGTGAGCGCTTTTTTATTATCTGGACTATTCATATATAAACTTCTATTGATATTTGATGAACATTACTGGTTTGGGAATGATTCAACTTCAACACATGACAATTAACCGTTACCATAACCGCTCATCCCAAAATATGATTTTCTCTTGCTTTCGAGATTTATTTTTATGACAGAAATTTTAAGGAAATTGAGTAATGAAACTATATTTACTTTTTCTTTTAGTAGCCCAGATAATTTTATCATCTGAAAACCCAAATCAGGACAAAGTTCTTCATCTAAAAAAAGTTGATATAGAAATAAATGTTGATGGAACAATAGATGATATATGGAATGAAGCAGATTCAACAAATGATTTCTTTCAGCTTTCTCCATACTATGACCAACCAGTATCGCAACGGACAACTGCAAAAGTTCTCACCACCGAAGATGCACTGTATTGCTTAATAATTAGTTATGGGGATAAGGAGAATATTCAAACAACAACAGGCGTTCTTGATCAGTATGGCGGAGATATCGTTTCATTTATGATTGATACTTTTGGCGACAAACAATCAGCTTATAAATTTGCTGTTTCTGCCGGAGGAGTTAGAATGGATTGCCGCTTACTTGACGATGCAAGAAACAGAGATTACAGTTGGGATGGAATTTGGTTTGCCGGCTCTAAAGTTTATGACTGGGGCTATGTTGTTGAAATGAAAATTCCATATAAGTCAATTAAGTATGATAAGAGTTTAACAGAATGGGGACTGGATTTCGACAGATGGGTTCCTGTAGCTCAAGAAGACCAATACTGGTGTAGGTATGAGCAAAGCGAAGGTCAAAGAATTTCTAAATTTGGTAAACTTATCTTTAAAGATTTCAACCCCACAGTAACGGGACTTAATCTTGAAATATATCCTGTCGCTTTATCAAAAATGAAATATATCGGAGATAACAAATATGATTTTGATCCGGAAGCTGGTCTTGACATATTTTTCAATCCATCGCAGCAATTAACGTATCAACTCACTGCTAATCCGGATTTTGCACAAATTGAAGCCGATCCGTTTTCGTTTAACATAAGCAGGTATGAATCTTACTTCAGCGAAAGAAGACCGTTCTTTACCGAAGGCAATGAAATCTTTATGCCTTCTGGAAGGCAAAGTAACACCGGCTTTTATAGGCCGCTCGAACTCTTTTATTCCAGAAGAATTGGGAAATTGCTTCCCGATGGACAGGAAGTTCCACTTGTTTTAGGAACTAAAGCTTTCGGCAGAATTAATGAATGGGAATATGGAGGTTTTCTTGCTTTAACAGGAAAAGTTGAATATCTGGATGAGGATGATATTTTACAGACTGAGGACAGAGCGATTTTCGGTTCTGCAAGAGTTAAAAAACAAATTCTTGATAATTCCTCGGTCGGTGTTCTATTCGTCGGAAAACAAACACCTGATAATACTTACGGCGTAATTGATATTGATGGTGCATTCAGAGAATCTAATTGGCAGCTTGCATACCAGTTTGCCAGATCAATTGAAAATTCAAAAGGAGATTATGCCGGTTCAGCCGGTTTAACTTTATCAACTGATAAATGGCTTTCTTACGCACGAACCCGTGCAGTCGGGAAAAACTTCGATGTACAACCAGTCGGTTTTGTTCCATGGAAAGGAACTTTTGAATTTGTTTCTATTAACGGACCTATCTGGTATTATGATGAAGGCTATATAAGACAAATGCTGATGTACACCGGTCCGATAATTTATTATGAAGATGCTGACCTTTTTACTGATTACGGCTGGCTGTTTGGTTTTAATATGCAGCTTAGGGATAACTGGGGATACGAAACAAATCTCGTGTTAGTAAAAAGCAAAGATGAAGGAGTCCAGTACACATCTTATGAGATCTCTTTTAGCTCATGGTATAACATTTCCCCAAAATGGAATGGAAACCTTAACGGTGGTTATACAAAAACGTATAATTTTTCAAGAGATTATCTTGCTTACTATTCCTGGCTCGGCTTGGAAGGAAGCTGGAGAATGCTAGATGAATTTCAGATAGGAACAAGTTACGATATGTTTATTGAATTTGATCCCGATCGTGAAATTGAAGACATTACTTTTAATGCTCGTCCTTATTTTTCTCTAACTCCAGTTAATGATCTGAATATCAGGATGTACGTTGATAATGTTTTTGTTCGGTCTTCTGACAAAATGGAAAGAGTTATTGTGGGATTTTTATTTTCCTGGAATTTTTTACCAAAGAGCTGGGTTTACTTTGCCTATAATGAGTTCAGAGATCGCAGTAATGAGTATGATATTAATAATAATATTCTTCCAAACAGAATGCATGTAACGGATAGAGCCGGAGTGTTTAAAGTGAAGTATCTTTATTACTTTTAGCCAGGATAAAAGAAAAAAGATCAAAGTAAAAAAATAAAAATTTTACTTGAACACATTGGAGACTATTTCAAAGAAGCCAACATACGTTCCAACAACGCTGCCAAGACTTGTAAGTATAAATACTAAAAACACTTTTAATAATTTGTTCTTCCACCACTGAGCTGGTTTGTTAAAATCGGTTGTTACCGTTTTAAATTCTTTAACTACAGGCGGTTGAAAGTAAGCTTGTACAAATGCTGCAACGTATCCTGCTCCAATAACCGGAGTTAAGCTGGTAAATGGTGCGGCAAAGAATGAAATTAAAATCGTAAAAGGATGAGCAACAGCAATAATAGCACCCAGCGCACTTGGAATTCCATTTGCTAAAAACCAGAATAATGCATTATCACCGGCTTCTGTCAATCCTTTGTTTAAACCAATATAGAAAATTGAGCCAACAATCATTATCGGAATTCCCCAGCCAATAATTTTAAGAACCGGGGAAGCTGGAGGAATTTTTTCTATTTCTTCAAGATTAAAAGATTGATCTTCTTTCAGATAATTTATTATTCCATTCACGTGTCCTGCACCAACCACCGAGACAATTTTTTTTCCTTTTGCAAGTTTCATTTTCTCGGCAATGTAAATATCGCGCTCATCAATAAGAACTTGTTTTAAAACAGGCATTACTTTACCAAGTTCTCCCATCATTTCGGAAAGAACATCTTTGCTTCTAAGTTCAGTTAACTTCTCTTCAGTAATTTCCTGATCTTCAAACAACCCCGCCAAGCCACCAGTCATGAATTTTATCTTTTGCCAAAAACTCATAGAACGCCAGGCTCTACGAAGAGTTATTCTTACCTCACGATCACAAAGTTCAATTGGAATATTAAACTCAGCGGCAGTCTTAGTCGCTTCAAGAAGTTCTGTGCCTGGTGTAACTCCAAGTTTTTCACCAAGTTTTTTTTGATATGATGCAAGGACAAGATTAATTATTAAAGTGCTTAGTTGTTTTTCTCTAATGATGGTTTTCAGATCAAGATTTTCCCATCTGTTTTTTTCAGATAAAGCTTTAAATCTTTTTTCATCAAGCTCAACACACACAATATCCGGCTTTTCTTCTTCTATTATTTTTTTTACCAGGTCAGCAGATTGACGGGAGATGTGAGCAGTTCCAACAATAATAAATTGCTTATCAGCTAACTCAATAATCTGGACATCTTCGCTGTATTTTTTAGTAGAAATATTGTTTTTTGTGTCCAACAGAAATCTCTTAATAAATTTATAAATGTATCATTAAAAATTGAACCGCAAATTTAAGAAAAAGAACGATCAGTAGTTAAAAAAATGATTTACGTTTACATGAGGTAAGTATTTAAAATAATGAAGCAACCTGTCTGACGAAAGATTGCCTCGCTTTCTTACTTAATATTTTATAATCAATGGCTTATCCGTTGTTTTTCTGAAAGTCTTTCATAAAAGCTACAAGATCTTCTACACCTTTTGTTGGAAATGCATTATAGATTGATGCTCGTAATCCGCCAACAGAACGATGACCTTTCAATCCACTAAACCCTGCTTTGGTGGCTTCGTCAATCAGTTTTTTCTCAAGTTCCGGAGTTGCAAGATTAAATGTAATATTCATTAATGAACGAGAATCTTTTTCAGAGTGACCTTTATAATATCCATTGCTTTGATCAATACAATCATAAAGCAATTGCGCTTTGTTTTTATT